>CAWZYX010000009.1:0-45562 GCA_963966315.1 uncultured Winogradskyella sp.
CTATATTCGTTATTTCTAATAATTTCAGAACCATCAATCGTTCTGGCCTGCTGGCTTTCTTCAGTGGCCTTGTAGCAATATGCTCGGAAATTATGTGTTCCTTGAAAAAGATGTGCCCCCTCTTTCATGGCCTCTATGTTCAATTCCTCTTGAAAGCCTGTCATGATCGGTGCACAAAAGGGATGGTTCTTTTGTCCAAAAGAAAAAAGATAATGGTATTCCTTGAATTTTGAATCATGTATCACATTGAATTCTTCGCTAACTACCTCAACAGACAAGGCTCGAATGTCCTGAGGTAGATTGAAATTAAAACGTTCTAAAAAAAGATCCAGATCTTCGAGTGGCTGCTTATAAATAAATAATTCAAAAGCGGCCTCGTTTGCCGAAACCATCGCATCGGTTCTACCAGCACCAAGTGTTTTGAACCGAACGTCCTCCAGAACATATTTCAGAGTACGATCTATCATGTGATGCAGCGTTTTCAATTGTGGTTGTTTCTGCCAGCCGTGAAAACGGTATCCCAGATACTGAATTTTTATGAGGTAATAGAAACGCTTTTCAAACATCTTTCGAGAGCTTGCGTTTTACTTATGACGAGACTTAAGAACAGAAACTACATCATTGAGCTCAAATCCTTTAGCCTTTAACAGCATCAGATAATGAAACAACAGATCTGCACTTTCATTTAAGAAGAGTTCGTCATTATTATCTTTAGCCTCAATAACGGTTTCAATCGCTTCCTCGCCAACTTTTTGTGCTATTTTGTTAATTCCCTTTGAAAACAGCGAGGCTACATAAGAAGAGTTCGTATCTCCGTCCGAAACACGCAGACCAATGATCTGTTCCAATGCAGACAAAAACCCATAATCAACCTTATTACTTTCATTCCAGCAGGTATCTGAACCCGTATGACATGTGGGCCCTTTTGGACTTACACGCACCAATAAGGTATCCTGGTCACAATCGATTTTTAGATCTACCAGTCGAAGAACATTTCCGCTTTCTTCTCCTTTGGTCCAAAGCCTGTTTTTAGACCTGCTAAAAAAAGTCACCAAACCTGTAGATTTGGTTTTAGCAAGGGCTTCCTCATTCATATATCCCAACATTAATACAGATTTGGTCTCTGCGTCCTGAACTATAGCTGGTACCAGTCCGTCCTTATTCTTATTAAAATCTACTCTCATAATCTAACTTCTATGTGATGTCTCTTTAATTCTTTTTTTAACTCCAGAATAGGGATTTCTCCAAAATGAAAAACGCTGGCCGCCAATGCAGCATCAGATTTCCCCTGTGTAAAAGTGTCTATAAAGTGCTGAATGGTTCCTGCTCCACCAGAGGCAATAATTGGAATATTGACCATGTCTGACAGTTTGGCAAGTGCCTCATTAGCAAAACCTGATTTAGTACCATCGTGATTCATAGACGTGAAGAGTATTTCACCGGCGCCTCTTTTTTCAACTTCCACTGCCCATTCGAATAATCGAATATCGGTAGGAATTGTTCCTCCTGCTAAGTGAACATACCAGTCATCCTCAATCTTTTTGGCGTCAATTGCAACCACCACACACTGACTTCCAAATTTTTCTGATAGTTCATTAATGAGTTGTGGACGCTTCACGGCAGAAGAATTGATCGATACTTTATCTGCACCACAATGCAACAGGTCATCAACGTCTTCCACAGATGAAATACCTCCCCCAACAGTAAATGGAATGTTTACCTGTTCGGCTACCTTTAGAACCATATCGTGCATGGTTCTTCTTCGTTCCTGAGTAGCAGATATATCGAGAAATACCAACTCATCTGCTCCCATTTCTGCGTATTGTTTAGCCAATACCACAGGATCACCAGCATCCCTCAGATCAACAAAATTTACCCCTTTTACTGTTCTGCCATCTTTTATATCCAGACAGGGCACTATTCTTTTGGTCAGCATAATTAAGCTCTGTTTACAATGTATCGTTCCAGTTCATTAAGCTCAATTCGTTGCTCGTAAATGGCCTTGCCTATGATTACGCCTTCACAACCCAGAGCTTCAATTTGAGGCAGTTCCTCAAGTTTTGAGATACCACCGGAAGCTATGAGTTTTAGGTCCTTACAACTATCCAATATTTGTTTATAGACATCAAATGAAGGCCCCTCAAGCATCCCGTCTTTCGAAATATCCGTACAGATCACATAAGAGATTCCTTTGGCTTCATAAGCTGAAATAAATGGAATTAATTCAAGGTCGCTACTCTCCAGCCATCCTCCGGTAGCAATCTTTCCATTTTTCGCATCAGCTCCCAAAATAATCTTGTCGCTACCATATTTACGAATCCATTGTTCAAACAATTCTGGTTTCCTAACGGCGACGCTCCCACCAGTAATTTGATGTGCACCTGAATCAAATGCAATCCTCAGGTCATTATCAGATTTTAATCCACCACCAAAGTCAATCCTCAATTCGGTACCCGTTGCGATGGATTCCAATACCTTGTAGTTAACGATATGGTTTGCCTTCGCTCCATCCAGATCGACTAAATGAAGGTATTTGATTCCTGCTCCTTCAAAGGTTTTTGCTACTTCCAGAGGGTCTTCGTTATATATTTTCTTGGTGGAGTAGTCGCCCTTAGTGAGCCTTACACACTTTCCATCGATGATATCTATTGCCGGAATAATTCTCATGTTACAGATTTAGAAAGTTTAAGAGTAGTCTCTCACCCATAGTACTGCTTTTCTCTGGGTGAAACTGAACACCGAAAAAATTATCATTCTCCAATGCTGATGCATAGTTAATTCCATAATCTGTAGAGGCAATGGTTTCTGAGCAGTCTTCAGCATAATAACTGTGAACCAGATACATATAACTCCCGTCTTCAATACCTTTAAACAAGTCCGATTTGAGGTTTCTGATAACGTTCCAACCCATTTGAGGCACTTTCAGATTCTGGTTAAACTTTTTTACATCCGTATGAAAAATACCTAAACCATCGGTATTTCCCTCTTCTGTATGACTGCACATCAGCTGCATTCCGAGACAGATTCCCAATACCGGCTGTGTTAACTCAGGAATCACCTGGTCCAGTCCGCTGGTTTTGAGTTTATTCATAGCCGAGCTGGCCTCTCCTACTCCCGGAAAGATCACTTTGTCTGAATTTAAGATCTCATCAGGATCATCGGAAAGTACTGCTTTGTAACCCAGGCGCTGAAAAGCAAACTGAATGCTTTTTATATTTCCAGCTCCGTAATTTACGATCGATAATTTCATCTACTACTATTTATCGTTTTTCAATTGTCAGATGGAATATCCAAATTATCATTCTGTTGTGTGGTTATGAATTAACAATGAATGTCTCATTACAAAACTCCTTTTGTAGATGGTAAGATCATTTTTTCCACATCTCGTTTCACAGCCATTTTAAGGGCCTTAGCGAAGGCCTTAAATATAGCCTCAATCTTGTGGTGCTCATTGTCGCCTTCTGCTTTGATATTCAAATTGCATTTTGCACCATCTGAGAAAGACTTAAAAAAATGGAAGAACATCTCCGTAGGCATCTTACCGATCATTTCACGCTTGAACTCGGCATTCCATACCAGCCAATTCCTGCCACCAAAGTCTACAGATACCTGCGCTAAAGAGTCGTCCATAGGGAGACAAAAACCATATCGTTCAATTCCAAGTTTGTTGCCAAGTGTTTTAGCAAACACTTCTCCTAAAGCAATAGCGGTATCTTCAATTGTGTGATGTTCATCCACCTCGAGGTCTCCATCCACTTCAATTTCCAAATCCATTTGTCCGTGTCTTGAAATTTGATCAAGCATGTGATCAAAAAAAGCAATACCGGTGCTAATCTGACTATTCCCAGTGCCATCCAAATTCAGACTTATATTTATTTTTGTTTCGTTGGTATTGCGTTCAATCGTCCCAATCCGTTCTGTTGATTTTAAAAACTCATATATGTTTTGCCAGTCGTTGGTTTCCAGGGCAATATATGTTGATAGCTCATCGCTAGACGTACTTACCTCACTTGTACCCAAAAAGGTCTGGTCATTAATGTAAATGGCCTGTGCCCCAAGATTTTTGGCTAGTTCCACATCGGTCAAACGGTCTCCAATAACGTAGGAATTCTTTAAATCGTAATCACCATTCAAATATTTAGTAAGTAATCCCGTATTGGGCTTTCTAGTTGGAGCATTGTCCTTTGCAAAGGTCCTATCGATTATTTGTTCTTTAAATTTAACTCCTTCCTGTTCAAAAGTTTTTACGATGAAATTATGTACTGGCCAGAAGGTATCCTCTGGATATGATGCAGTACCCAGACCATCCTGATTGGTGACCATAACCAATTCAAAGTGCAGTTCTTTGGCAATTCTGGACAGGTATTGAATCACCTTCGGGTAGAATTCAAGTTTTGTAAATGAATCTATTTGTTCATCTGCTGGTTCACGAATCAAGGTACCGTCTCTATCTATAAATAATACTGGTTTCATTCTAATTCTTTTAATGCTTTAATTAATGCGTTGTTTTCGCTTTTGGTACCAACTGTAAACCGGAGACAGTTTTCGCAAAGGGTCTGGCTAGTTCTGTTTCTAACCACTATGCCTTTTTCAATCAATTGCTGATACCTCTTGTTGGCATCATCAACCCGAACCAAAATAAAATTGGCATCGGAATGAAAGATGTTATTAATAAAACCAATACTTTTTAATGCCCTGCTCAATTCAGCACGCTCTGCAAGAATTAACTGCACCTCTTTTTTTACTTGTTCTAAATGATCTAATCGTTCCAGGGCTTTTAATTGGGTCAGCTGATTTACGTTATAGGGTGGTTTAATTCTATGGAGCACTGAAATGATCTGCTCTGAAGCATAACATATACCGAGCCGTATGCCAGCCATACCGTAGGCCTTAGACAAGGTTTGAGTAATAATCAGGTTTGGAAATTCCGCCAACCGATTCAACCAGCTTTCCTGTTGTGAAAAATCAACATAGGCCTCGTCAACCACAACTACCCCATTAAACCCATTGATGAGCGCTTCTACTTTGTCCGCATCAAAACTGTTAGCTGTGGGATTATTGGGAGAGCACAAAAACAGCAATTTGGAATTCTCATTTTGAATCTTAAGTATCTCTTCTACATTAGGTTGGAAATGCTTATCTAGTTGAACATTAATAGTTGCAACTGCATTTAAATCGGCCAAAACAGAGTACATACCATAAGTGGGTGGCAAAGCAATGACATTGTCTCTATTGGGCTCACAAAAGGCTCTGAAAATCAGGTCTAAAATTTCATCACTTCCATTACCGAGCAGTATTTGTGACTGCGAAACTCCTTTGATCTCTGCCAAACGCTTTTTAACCGATGTTTGCCTGGGATCAGGGTATCGATTGACCTGCGATTGAAATGGGTTTTCATTCGCGTCAATAAAAACCATATCTGCTGTAGCATCCTTAAATTCATCGCGTGCCGATGAATAGGCCTTTATATTTCTGATATGTTCTCGTAGCAATAATTCTACATTCATGATGTCAAATCATTTAATCGCAGCGTCACTGCATTTTTATGTGCCTGTAAACCCTCAGCCTCAGCCATTAATTCAATCGCTGGCCCAATAGTTTTCAAGCCATTTTTGGAAATTCTCTGAAAGGTCATACTTTTTTGAAAACTATCTAAATTAACACCGGAATACGCTTTGGAAAAACCATTAGTTGGAAGGGTGTGGTTGGTTCCCGATGCGTAGTCACCTGCGCTCTCAGGAGTGTAATCGCCTATAAATACGGATCCCGCATTTCCAATATTAGCCACAAAAAAATCGTTGTTTTCAGTAGCTACAATAAAGTGTTCCGGACCATACAAATCAATTAACCCCAATGCCACCTCATAGTCGGGCACGACAATCGTCCTTGAATTCTCAATGGCCTTTTTGGCAATCTCTTTTCGTGGCAAGGCATTCAATTGATTCTGGACTTCTTTGCTGACTTTTTCAGCAAAATCAGAAGATGTAGTTATCAATATCACCTGGCTGTCTATTCCGTGCTCGGCCTGACTTAAAAGATCTGAAGCCACATAACCAGCATTTGCAGAATCATCGGCCATTATTAAAAGTTCGCTTGGTCCGGCCGGCATGTCTATTGCCACCCCATACTTGGTTGCTAGTTGTTTGGCCACAGTAACAAACTGATTACCAGGCCCAAAAATTTTATACACCTGAGGAATGGAAACGGTTCCAAATGTCAGAGCTGCTATGGCCTGAATCCCTCCTACTTTGAAGATCTTAGTAACTCCGCAAAGTTCTGCAGTATAAAGGATCTCATCTGCGATTTGGCCTTCTTTGTTTGGTGGAGAGCATAAAACTATTTCTGTTGAACCCGCAATTTTTGCAGGCACCGCCAGCATCAATACGGTTGAAAAGAGTGGTGCAGTTCCTCCCGGTATGTACAGGCCAACTTTTTGAATTGGGCGTTTATCCTGCCAGCAGGTAACCCCCTCCATGGTCTCAATTTCAATTTTGGGAGTTTGTTGAGCCCTGTGGAATGTTTCAATATTAGATTTGGCCAGTTGAATTGCCGATTTTAGTTGAGGGGAAATACGCTCAGTAGCAGATTTAATTTCGTCTGCACTGACCATTAGAGAGTCAATTACAACACCATCGAATTTTGAAGTGTAATAGTTGATCGAATCATCACCCTTAGCCTGAACCTCCGCGAAAATCTCATTTACAGTATGCTCAATATCGTCAACTGTCTGAGTAGGACGCTTCAATAAATTCTTTAATTCAAACTGATCTGGATTTTTATAAATTTTCATTTTCTTTTTCTAATTTTTTAACCACCAAGTATTTACAATACCATATTTTCTATGGGGCATACCAAGATACCTTCTGCTCCATTTGCCTTGAGCTCATCAATGACTTCCCAGAAATCGTTTTTATTTATTACGGAGTGCAGGGAGCTCCAGCCCTCCTTTGCCAATGGCAGAATAGTTGGCGAGTTCATACCCGGAAGTATATTGCAAATGGCATCCAGCTTATCATTAGGAGCATTTAACAAAACATATTTATTAGAACGACCTTTTAACACAGATTGCAGCCTGAATCTGATTTTATCGATAAGTGCCTGCGCCTGAGCATCAATCTGAGGAGACGTGGCTAAAACAGCTTCTGAGGTCAACAACATTTGTATTTCTTTAAGTCCGTTTTTAAACAGGGTACTTCCGCTTGAAACGATATCACAAATGGCATCTGCCAGACCAATATTAGGAGCAATTTCAACAGACCCATTGATAATATGAAGCTGTGCTGTAACATTAAATTTATCCAAATACTGATTAACTGTATTTGGATAAGAAGTAGCGATTCTCATACCTTCTAGGTCCTTGATATTTTGTGCTTTAGATGACTTTGGTACAGCAATGGAAACACGACATTTTGAAAAACCCAGGCGCTCAACAATACTAATGTCCTCCCCTTTTTCAATCAGGACATTTTCACCAATAATCGCAGCATCAACTACCCCATCCCTTAAATATTGAGGAATATCCCCATTTCTTAGATAAAAAACTTCCAGGGGGAAGTTCCTGGCCATTGCTTTTAACTGGTCCTTTCCATTATCTATGGATATTCCAATTTCTTTTAAAATTCTCATTGAATCGTCATGAAGACGACCCGATTTCTGAACTGCAATTTTTAATCTTTCCATTTTAATTTATTTCACAAACATAAAGTCCTAACTCATAAGGCCTTATTTCTCTGTTATTTAAGCAACAAAAATGAAAAACCCATTTGAAGTTCTCAAACGGGTTTAAAATATTTATTGGAATTATTCAATACATTTCTAACTCGCCTGAGTGCAAGAATTGAAATGATGGTGTGATTGAATAATACTCATTTTTCTTTTGTTCTTTACAAATTTTCAAAAAAATAAATCAGAAATCAAAGCTATTAACAAACTTTTATTGGTTGCCTAAGATAATGGGCATACCTGACTCACCTGAACCAATAACAATCACCTTACTGTTATTTGATTCTGATAATTTAATAGTTGCCTCAATTCCTTTGTCCTGAAGAATCTTATCCGTTAAAGACGCACTTAAAATCCTGTTGGCATCAGCTTTACCCTTGGCTTCAATGATTTGCTTCTCAGCCTCTTTGGTTGCTGTAACAAGTCTAAATTCATACTCTAAAGACTCTTGCTCCTGCTTTAATTTACGCTCAATGGCATCCTTTATGGTTGGTGGCAAAGTCACATCTCTAACAAGCACCTCATTAAGCTGTATGTATTGCTTTTCAACCAGCTTTTTTGTTTCTTCAAATATCTCTTGTTGAATGGCGTCTCTCTTGCTCGAATACAATTGCTCCGGGGTATAACGACCAACAACACTTCTTGCAGCAGAACGAATTGCAGGAAGTAAAACACGAGATATATACTGTTCGCTCTTTTCTTGGTGCAATCGTCCTAAATTGTTAAAATCTGGTTGAAACCAAATAGAGGCATCCAATTTAATATCCAAACCATTGGAAGATAACACATTCATTTTCTCAAAAACTTCTTGCTGTCTTACCTCATAAACATAAACCTTATTCCATGGTGCAACAATATGAAAACCCTCACCCATTGGCGGCTCATCCACTACAACACCTTCACCAAAGGTTCTGAATAATACACCAGCCTCTCCGGAATCTATGGTTACAGCTGACTTAGCAATTAAAATTATAAAGGCTACTATAGCAATTAATATTGGTAATCCTATTTTTGGTAATCTATCCATTTCTCTTCATTTTAAATTAATCCATTATACTTTCTAATAAACCACTCCAAAGATAAGGCTAAAGCAATTAATCCTAACAAATAATACCAATCAATTATAGGAGAAACATCCGTCCGTTCACTTTGAACTGCCCTATATTGATTGCTTTCTAATAGCTTTATCAATAACTCATCAACCGTTTGGTAGTTATACAACTGGCCATCTGTATTTTGCGCTATTAGTTCCATTTGGTTCACATTGGGACTTATGAATTGCTTTTCCACATCATAGGGAATTATTTTAAAGGAGCCAGACTGGGTTATTCGTTCTTCTTTGTTCTCTAATTCAAACTGGTAGGTACCTGCAGGCAGACCACTGAGATCTATTTTATATTCGGACTCACCAAATAATAGAGGATAGGTTTTGTAAACTCCTGCTTCTGAATTTTCAATTGTAAGCAGCAGGCTTGCCGATTTATCCAACTCGAAGGATTTATTAAAAAACTGGGCGGCAATGACCACTTCGTCACTGCTATTATAAAATGACTTGTAATCAACAACAAGCCTTTTTCTTCTTTTATTTGAGCTCAGGTACTGAACCAATTTTCCCATGAAGGTGTCGAACATCTCAAAGCTCTCGGTATCGATATAATTCTGTGCTCGCCATCGCCAACTTCCTTCACCTAGTAAAATTCCATGTTTTTCATCATTTGATTCGATTGTTGCAAGCAATGGCTGATTAATCTGAGTGCCCCTAATTGATTTGTATAAGAGGGTATTGTATTCTGAATTAAAGCGTATCTCACCAAACTCGGTCAACAAGGGAGGATAGTCCTCAAAGTCTATATCCCTTGTAATAAATGGGCTGTAAGCCCTATTGATAATAGGTTGATATTGCTCTTCCTGATAAGTGATCTCCTGTTGGTACATCGACTGTACAGAATTAATCAATTCCCAGTCCGTTAAAGCACCAGCTACAAGAAGGGTATTCTGCTTTGATGAGAAAGCTTCTTTGAGGACTTCCCTGAATCGCTCATCTGGTTGAAAAAGAATCAGCAATTGAAAATCCTTAGAACCTTCCAGGTACTCATCTGGTTGCAACAAGAAAACCTTGCGCTGTTCATTGCTCATAATCGACTTGCGAAACATGCCAATATCCGGATGAGGCGTACCATAAACAATGGCTACATTAGTTGTTTGGTCAATGACTTCAATTGCAAACTCTTTAGAGTTGTTGATGACATTTCGTTCATTATCTAGGGAACTTATCACTACCTTATAATTTTGAACACCCAAATCACTTGCGGTCAACTCCGCAGAGATTATTTCAGAAGTATTTTGCTGATTGAAGTTGATACTTGAAGCGTACTTTCGTTGTCCTTTGGACAGGATCTCAATCTGAGCCTCCGCCATCCCTTCACCAGAATAGGACAAAAAAAGTTCAACCTGAAATTTATTTTTGTGAAAAACATAGCGATTGTGGTTCACGCGATCAATTGCAAGATCTTCAAAGGCTGTCGTATCACCTAATACAATAGGATATATTTGGTTCCTTAATCCTGATACCCTATAAGAAATGTCGTTGCCATAAGTTTGATTTCCATCTGTTATAAGAACCATTGGAGAATTATCCTCGTCATATACAGAGGTGTAGGTGTTCATCAGATCAGAAAAATCAGTTCTTGTATCCTGGAAGTCTAAAGAACTAAGAACACCGGTACTACTGCCAAACTTATAAAATCTAATGTCAAATTTATTTTGAAGCTCGGTTTGGGCTTTTAATCGCTCATAGATATCAGCAGCCTCATCTGCTACCTTAAGATGTCGCATAGAACTGGAATTATCAATTGCCACTATCAACTTAGGCTTTTCAGTGCTTAGGAGACTGGTCTCAATTTTCGGATTAATCAGTAAAACAAACAAGAGAAAAAGACTGGTGGTTCTAAGGGCGGTGAGTATCCATTTTCTAGAGCCACTAGAATTTACCTTATAGACATACTGAAACAGCGCTAAAATTAGCGCCGTTGCAAAAGATAATATGATTAGAAAAACAATTGAAAGTTTCATAGAAGCAGCCCCTACTAAGTGAGCATTCCGCCGTCTACATGAATTGTTTGTCCTGTTATGTAAGCACTTAAATCACTGGCAAGAAAAACACAGGCATTTGCTATATCTTCGGGAGTCCCACCTCTCTTTAAGGGAATTGCAGCACGCCAGCCTTTGACGGTTTCCTCGTCTAATTTTGCAGTCATTTCGGTTTCAATAAACCCAGGCGCCACTACATTACATCTAATATTCCTCGATCCTAATTCAAGCGCTACAGACTTTGAAAATCCGATGATTCCGGCTTTAGAAGCAGCATAATTTGTTTGCCCCGCGTTTCCCTTGACCCCTACAACAGAACTCATGTTGATAATGGATCCTTTTCTTTGTTTCAACATGGTTCTCTGTACTGCCTTGGTCATGTTAAAAACAGACTTTAAGTTTACTTCAATCACTTTATCAAAGTCTTCTTCGCCCATTCGCATTAAGAGGTTATCTTTAGTGATCCCTGCGTTATTTATAAGAATATCAATAGAAGGGAAATCTTCAAGTACCTTATCAACGAGGTTTTGAGCCTCCTTAAAGTCGGCAGCATTACTCTGGTATGCTTTAGCCTGAACTCCCATATTATTTAGTTGTTTTTCCAATTCCTGTGCAGATTCTGCAGAAGAGCTGTATGTAAATGCAACATTCGCTCCGTTTTGAGCGAAAACCTGAGCTATACCTTTTCCAATACCCCTACTTGCACCTGTAATGATAGCAGTTTTGCCTTCTAGTAATTTCATTCGTATTTCGTTATTAAGATGTCATTTTAATTGGAAACAATCCTTCTATGATCAAATATAAACATAACAAGTTGTTTGAAATAAAAAAACCTCACAACATTTTGTAAGGTTTTTAACAGATTTTATTAACGATGTTATGCTAAAACTTCGGCAACTTTCTTACCTATTTCGGCAGGAGAATCAACCACATGAATACCGCATGCTCTCATGATCTTTTTCTTAGCCTGAGCTGTATCGTCACTACCTCCTACAATAGCCCCCGCATGACCCATGGTACGACCTGCAGGCGCAGTTTCACCCGCAATAAATCCAACAATTGGTTTGGTGCTTCCATTCTCTTTATACCAGTTAGCTGCATCTGCTTCTAATTGACCACCAATCTCTCCAATCATTACAACGGCCTCTGTTTCAGGATCATTAATCAAAAGCTCTACGGCCTCCTTGGTGGTGGTGCCAATGATCGGGTCTCCTCCAATTCCAATGGCTGTAGTAATGCCCAATCCCTGCTTTACCACCTGATCGGCTGCCTCATAAGTTAAGGTTCCTGATTTTGAAACAATACCAACTTTTCCTTTCTTGAAAACAAAGCCCGGCATTATTCCAACCTTAGCTTCGTCGGGAGTGATCACCCCAGGACAGTTAGGACCTACCAAACGACAATCTCTATTTTTTACATAATCATAAGCCTTGATCATATCGGCTACAGGTATTCCTTCAGTGATGGTAATTATCACTTTTATGCCTGCATCTGCGGCTTCCATGATAGCATCAGCCGCATAGGCTGGTGGAACAAATATTATAGTGGTATCCGCCCCCACCTCTTCTACTGCTTCCCGAACAGTATTGAATACCGGCTTATCCAAATGGGTCTGTCCTCCTTTTCCAGGAGTAACACCTCCAACAACATTGGTCCCATATTCAATCATCTGACCGGCGTGAAAGGTCCCTTCACTACCTGTAAATCCCTGAACTATTATTTTCGAATCTTTATTTACTAAGACGCTCATACTTGTCTTTTTTTTTATTGGTGCAAAAATAATCTTAATTTGTGGTAAGACGAAATCTATATCATCTCATTTTTTCAACCCCTCAAGGATTTTAGGAAGACGTTTAAGGGTGGCTAGTTCTTTCAACTTTTGTCTCGATTCTTCGGCAGGATACCCAAAATATGTTTTGCCTGCTTCTAAAGACTTAGAAATACCTGACTGCGCCAATACTACTGCCCCTTCTCCTATTGTAATCCCACTAGTGCTGCCTACCTGCCCCCATATGGTGACATTATTTTCAATGACCACACAACCAGCGATTCCCGTCTGCGAGGCAATGAGACATTGTTTACCCACTACTGTGTCATGCCCAATCTGTATCTGATTATCAAGTTTACTGCCTTCACCTATGGTTGTGTCACCAGTGACCCCTCGGTCAATGGTACATAAAGCACCTATGTCTACATGGTCCTTGATCACGACCCTGCCACACGAAAGTAGCTGATCGTAGCCTTCTGGCCTTTTCTTGTAATAAAAAGCTGAAGCTCCCAGAACTGTTCCCGCATGAATAGTGACGTCATTACCTATAACAGTATCATCATAGATCACTACATTTGGATGAATTAGACAGTCATTACCAATTAAAACATTATTGCCGATAAAAACATTTGGTTGTACAATGGTTCCCTCACCAATGACTGCAGTATCAGCAATACTGAAATTTGCAGATTGGAACGGCTTAAAATGTTTCGTCAGTTTATTAAAATCCCTGAAAGGATCCTCGGAGATCAGTAAGGCTTTACCGTCCGGGCATTCTACTTTTTTGTTGATCAATACTACCGTTGCCTTAGAGTGCAAAGCCTTATCGTAGTATTTTGGATGATCAACAAACACAATATCACCGGGTTCCACCACGTGGATCTCATTCATTCCTGTTATTAATAAATCTTCAGAGCCGACAAAATCTGACCCAATAAGATCGGCTATTTGCTTAAGTGTATGTGGTTTTGGAAACTTCAAGATCTTAATTATTCTTTTATACGTTCTTTATAGGTGCCTTTTTCTGTTTCAATTTTAATTTTATCACCTTTGTTGATAAACAAAGGCACATTTACCTCTGCTCCGGTTTCAACAGTCGCTGGTTTGGTAGCATTTGTTGCCGTATTACCTTTCAATCCTGGTTCTGTCTTTGTCACCTCTAATATGACACTGGCAGGCATCTCAACGGACAAAGGAAGGTTGTCTTCGGTATTGATCAACACCGTCACGACTTCACCTTCTTTCAAAAGGTCAGGACGGTCCAATGCTGCTTCAAGCAGTCTTATCTGAGTATAGTCGGACTCATTCATAAAATGATAAAACTCCCCGTCGTTATACAAATATTGAAATTTATGTGTCTCAACCCGTACATCGTCAATTTTATGACCTGCCGAAAAAGTATTGTCAATTACTTTCCCGGTAGTAACACTTTTGAGTTTAGTTCGAACAAAAGCCGGACCTTTTCCGGGTTTAACATGCAGGAATTCAACAATTTTGTAAATATCATTGTTGTATCTGATGCACAATCCATTTCTAATATCGGAAGTATTTGCCATAGTTATTTTTAGTTGTAAAGTTCTTTGATGGTTTAATTGGATTTGAAGTAACCCTTCATGATGCCGCGGTGAGAATTCTTGATGAATTGCAAAATCTCATCCCTCTCTGGTGTAGCCTCCATTTCTGCTTCAATAATTTCGACTGCCTGGGTATTGTTGTAATTCTTTTGATAAAGAATTCTGTAAATATTTTGTATTTCCCTGATCTTCTCTGCTGTGAATCCTCTTCTTCTCAGCCCAACAGAATTGATTCCCACATATGAAAGTGGCTCTCTGGCAGCCTTAACAAAAGGAGGAACATCCTTGCGCACTAAAGACCCTCCTGTTACAAATGCGTGACTACCAATAGAACAGAATTGATGAACAGCTGACATACCAGCCAGTACTACGTAGTCTCCAACCGTTATATGCCCTGCCAAGGTACTGTTATTAGAAAAGATACAGTTATCTCCCACAATGCAATCGTGGGCCACATGGCAATAGGCCATAATGAGACAATTATTTCCAATGACTGTTTTCATACGGTCGGTTGTCCCTCTGTTTATGGTCACACATTCCCGCAAGGTCACATTATCACCTATTTCTGCAGTAGTGTCTTCATCATTGTATTTAAGGTCCTGAGGAACAGCCGAAATCACAGCCCCCGGAAAAATATTACAGTTTTTTCCTATTCTCGCACCTTCCATGACGGTGACATTGCTTCCAATCCATGTTCCTTCACCAATAACCACATTATTATGTATGGTTGTAAAGGGCTCGATCACGACATTCTTGGCAATTTTCGCGCCAGGATGTACATAGGCTAATGGTTGATTCATAGTTATTTATTTGACTTTTGAGATCTGTGCCATAAGCTCGGCCTCGGCGCAGAGTTTTCCATTCGCATAAGCATAACACTGCATATGGCATATTCCCCTTCTAATGGGAGTAATTAAATTACACTTAAAAATGAGTGTATCTCCCGGAACCACTTTATGCTTAAATTTCACATTATCCATTTTCATAAAATAGGTAAGGTAGTTCTCAGGATCGGGTACTGTGCTCAACACAAGAATACCGCCAGTCTGTGCCATTGCTTCAACAATCAATACACCAGGCATTACAGGAGCTCCCGGGAAGTGGCCCTGGAAAAAACTCTCATTCATGGTCACATTTTTCATACCTACAACAGACTCCTTGGTCAACTCGTAAATTTTATCGACCAATAAGAAGGGAGGACGATGAGGCAACATGTCCATGATCTCATTTACGTCCTTTAGAGGTGCTTCGTTCAAGTCAATTACAGGTACATTGTTTCGACGTTCGTTTTTAATGATTTTAATCATTTTTTTGGCAAACTGTGTGTTCACAAAATGTCCGGGCTTATTCGCAATCACTTTTCCCTGTAATTTCACTCCTATGAGAGCTAAATCCCCAATGACATCCAATAGTTTGTGCCGAGCGGCCTCATTTGGATAGTGTAGAGTCAAATTATCAAGTATCCCATTTGGTTTAACGGAAATACTATCCTTATTAAAGGCTTTTTTCAATTTTTCAACGGTGGATTCTGAAATCTCCTTATCCACATACACAATGGCATTATTTAGATCTCCCCCTTTAATAAGTCCGTGTTCCAATAGCATTTCCAATTCATGTAAAAAGCTGAAGGTTCTGGATTCTGCAATCTCCACTTTAAAATCACTGATGTTTTTCAGGGTTGCATTTTGAGTACCCAAAACTTTTGTTCCAAAATCGACCATTGTGGTCACCTGATACTGATCGGAAGGCATTAGTATAATCTCACTACCGGATTCTTCATCGTAGTAAGAAATATTTTCGGTCACTACATACAATTCCCTCTCCGCAGCTTGCTCTTCAATACCAGCTTTCTCCAAGGCTTCGATAAAAAATTTGGATGAACCGTCCATAATAGGTGGCTCTGAAGCGTTCAATTCGATAATCACGTTATCTAGGTCCAAACCAACTAAAGCTGCCAGTACGTGTTCGCAAGTTTGAATTACTACCCCATTTTTTTCAAGACATGTACCTCTTTGGGTGTGGGTAACATAAACGGCATTAGCTTCGATTGTGGGCTCCCCCTCCAAATCAACACGCTTGAATGCAAAACCGGTATTCTCCGCAGCCGGTTTAAAGGTCAAATGAACCTCATCTCCTGTATGGAGTCCGACACCATCAAGTGAGACCTCTTTTTGAATGGTCTTTTGTCTTATCTCAGTCTTTATTATTCCCATCTAATTTTTTTTCTAAATCCAAAACGGTCTTAGCCCATTTGGGGAAGTTTTTAAAGTGTACATAGGATTTATTGTAGTCGCCGTATGAGAAAGCAGGAGAACCTTGCAACACCTCATTATCTTTTATATTTCTGCCTATACCAGACTGTGCCTGAATTTTAACATTATTTCCAATGGTAATGTGACCTACTATTCCAACTTGGCCACCTATCTGACAGTTCTCCCCTATTTTCGTTGAACCGGCCACACCGGTTTGAGCTGCAATTACCGTATTACATCCTATTTCAACGTTGTGGGCAATTTGAATTTGGTTATCGAGTTTTACACCACGTCTTATAATGGTCGATCCAAGAGTTGCTCGATCTATTGTGGTACCTGCTCCTACATCGACAAAATCCTCCAGAATGACATTTCCTATCTGTGGTACTTTCGAGTATTCTCCCTTTTCGTTTGGGGTAAATCCAAAACCGTCTGCCCCAATAATGGCACCGGAATTGATCACGCAACTGGTGCCAATGACACAGTCTGAGTAAATTTTGGCACCCGAAAATACAATCGTATTGTCACCTATATTTACGTTGTCTCCAATGTAAACATGAGGAAAAATCTTAACGTTCCTTCCTATCCTGACGCCGTTGCCTACATACGAGAATGCCCCTAGATAGACTTCCTCACCATAGGTAGCTGAATCCGATAAATATAAAGGCTCTTCCAGACCGTTCTTGTTCAGTTTAATCTGATTGTAGTACTCCAGCAGCTTGGAAAATGCTTTATAGGCATCCTGCACCTTGATCAAGGTAGTACTGAGTTCTTGATCTGGTTTAAAGTCTGAGTTAACAATGGTAATACTTGCTTTGGTCGTATAGATATACGGAGTGTATTTTGGATTGGCCAGGAAAGTTAATGCCCCAACCTCACCCTCCTCTATTTTGGAAAGTTTAGATACTTCAACGAATTGGTCACCAACCACTTCGCCCTCAAGTATGTCTGCAATTTGTTGTGCTGTGAATTTCAATTAGAATTAGTAATAAGTAATTAGCGCAAAAATAGAAAAAATGATCTAATCCAAGGACTTGGGATAACAGATGTAGTGTTTTGTAATGGAATTTGATATCGCTCCGAGGTTAAAGTGATTGGATACTTTATTGAGGGGTTTTACTTTATTTGACTTTAACAGGATATGAATTGGCTGCTTGCTTGGGTCATAAACCTTTGATGATATTTTATTTGTAAAAACGAAATACGAAGCCTCATCATCACTTAAATTGTGCTGCTCTTTTAGTTGCTTACAAAGCTTTTTAAGCCTAGCAGGATCGAATGCTTTGTTCTTCATTTTAATTTTGAGCAACTGTCTGTTAATGATCATTTGACTGAGCTCACTGAGCACAAAATCTTCATGTCCTGTCCATTCTTTTAGGGCTGAAACAATATCGTAATCATCCAACATTGCAAATTCCTTAAGTACATCTCTGGTCATTTCCTCTTTACCAACTTGCTGTTTTAAAAAATACATCAACGCCGAACTGCCGGTGAGCACTGCACCTTGGGCTGCCAAAAGCTTTGCCCGCTGCAGCGTACGCATTAACAATTCTTCAGCAACAATTCCGGTTTTGTGCAAATAAACCTGCCAATACATGAATTGTCTCGCTACAAGAAATTTTTCAATACTAAAGACTCCTTTCTCTTCAACTACCAATTGGTCATCCACAACATTAAGCATGGTTATTATCCGTTCACTGTTGATATTACCTTCCGCAACCCCAGTGTAAAAACTATCGCGCTTCAAATAGTCTGCTCGATCCATGTCTATCTGGCTCGAAATTAATTGGCCCATAAACCTCCGATGATATTTCCCAGTAAACATATCTATGGCCATCTTTAGTTTTCCATCAAACTCATCATTTAAAGCCTCCATGAATTTTAGAGACAGAAACTCGTGAGGTATTCCATGGACGATACTATGTTCCATAGCGTGAGAAAATGGCCCGTGACCAATATCGTGCAGTAGGATGGCAATGTAAAGGCCCTCTTCTTCGGATGGTGAAATATCAACGTTCTTTGAGCGCAAGACAGAAACAGCCTTTTGCATTAAGAACATACTTCCTAAAGCATGATGAAATCGCGTATGATGAGCCCCAGGATATACGACATAAGACATGCCCATCTGGCTAATTCGCCTCAGTCTTTGAAAATAGGGATGCTCTATTAAATCAAAGATTAAACTGTTTGGAATGGTAATAAAACCGTAAATTGGATCGTTAAATATCTTGAGCTTTGAATTGAGCACCGGATGGATTTAATACCGTGAAGAACAAATATACATGAACCAATTTAATATCCTTTGGGTTGATGATGAAATTGACCTTTTAAAACCACACATCATTTTTCTAAATCAAAAAGGGTACTCTGTCAAATCTTGCCAGAGTGGCATGGAAGCGCTGGAATCCATAGAAGAAGAAAAGTATGATATTGTTTTTTTAGATGAGAATATGCCCGGACTTTCCGGATTAGAAACTCTCAACGCGATTAAGGAAAAACAGTCCAATCTTCCTGTGGTTATGATCACAAAAAGTGAAGAAGAATACATTATGGAGGAGGCCATAGGAAACAAAATAGCAGATTACCTGATTAAGCCTGTTAATCCCAACCAAATTCTTTTGAGCCTTAAGAAAAACCTTGATCACAATCGCTTGGTTTCTGAAAAGACCACCTCCAACTATCAGCAGGAATTTAGAAAAATAGCGATGGACCTGGCAATGATCAACAGTTATGAGGAATGGATTGACCTGTATCATAAATTATTGTACTGGGAACTAGCACTTAATGAAATTGAAGATACGGGAATGAGAGACATTCTCGAATCACAAAAAACAGAAGCCAATCTCCAATTTGGAAAATTCATAGAACAGAATTATCAGAATTGGTTTCAATCAGCCTCTGAACGTCCGCTGCTTTCTATTGATCTTATTAATAAAAAAATACTGCCTCATATAAGAGATCATAAAAGGGTCCTTATGATAGTGGTCGATAACTTGAGGTTCGATCAGTGGAAAACCATCGAAAAGTATCTAAACCCTTTCTATGAAAAAACCGAGGAACTATCCTATTTTAGTATACTCCCAACGGCTACACAGTATTCACGTAATGCTATTTTTTCTGGCTTGATGCCACTGGAAATGGAAAAGAGCCACCCGAATCTATGGAAAAATGATATTGATGAAGGAGGTAAGAATTTACATGAAAAAGAGTTTCTAGAATCTCAATTGCAGAGACTTGGGATGGGTGACTTAAAGTTCAGCTACCATAAGATTACCAATATAAAATCAGGTAAAAAACTTGCTGAAAATCTCAAGTCCCTCAACCAAAACTCCTTAAATGTGGTGGTGTATAATTTCGTTGACATGTTGTCTCATTCGAAAACAGAAATGGAAGTCATTAAAGAATTAGCCTCCGATGACAAGGCTTACCGATCTCTTACGGAAAGTTGGTTTAGAAATTCTCCCTTGATGGAGATCATAAGGCAAGCTCAGCTTCTTGGACTAAAACTGGTAATCACTACGGACCATGGTACTATTAACGTCAAAGCTCCCAGCAAAGTGATTGGTGACAGAGACACGAGCCTAAACCTCAGATACAAAACAGGAAGAAGTCTTAGTTATCAGGAAAAAGATGTCTTTGCAGTAAAAAATCCAGACGCCATTCAGCTTCCTTCTTTGAGCATGAACAGCTCCTTTATTTTTGCAAAGGGCGATCTGTTTTTGGCCTATCCCAATAATTTCAATCATTATGTGAAGTATTATCGCAATACCTATCAACATGGAGGTGTGTCACTAGAAGAAATGATCATTCCATACGCTGAATTCGATCCTCGCTAAATCCATAAAGCGCATATATATCGGATGAAATGCACTTTTTTTTAGGTTTTCTCATATATTTGCCCTATACTTGTAGCGTTATTTAGTTAGTAAGTGATTCATTGCAGAAGGTGTTTTCATACCAACTCGACCAGCTAAGCCAAATTGCTGAAGAGCTTTTGGGTTCATTCACACACAAAACGGTGTTGTTTAGAGGTGAAATGGGATCTGGTAAAACCACCTTGATTAAGAAGATTCTTGAGGCAATGGAAACTTTAGACAAAGTGCAAAGCCCTAGTTTTTCATTGGTCAACGAGTACCATACTAAAGCGGGAACGGTTTTTCATTTTGATCTATACAGAATCGAAGATCCTAACGAGATTTGGGATCTTGGATTTGAGGACTACTTAACTTGCAATGACTGGCTATTTATTGAGTGGCCGGAACAAATTATTGATATTCTTCCCTCAGGATTCGATATTGTTGATATTAAAATAAAATCTGAACTGTCAAGATCCCTCAAATTGACCATAGACAAAGAAGTATTAACCTAAATGTTAGCCATGAACACTAAATAAGGAAGTTTTTCTACTTCCAACATTCTCAAGAAGATAATAAGGAAATTACGGAAAAACCGTAATGGATTGCTTAAAATTCAATGGATTTTAACACAATGACATTTTACTAGGCCTATGTCCTACTGTAACTTTGTTAACATATTAATTAATTAATCCCTTGAATTATGAAAAAACTAATTTTAGCAATCGCCATCTTTGGAGGAATATTATTTACTGCTCAGGCAACAAATATTATAGACATCGATGGACAAGTCACACTTAATGCTGACAAAACAAAAATCAAGAAACCTTCTAAGGAATAATAAGGATTATAATCGAAGGTTATTAATTGGGAGTCTGCTTGCAAGTATAATTGGAGCTACTCCCTTTTTGTTTTATCTGTATGAATATGTTCCAGACACTAGTGTTTGGGAAACACCACTATTTACTTACGAAAGTGTATATTTTGAAAGTGCCAATATTGCTTTTTGGGTATTGTCGATGAAAGTCATTCCTTTAGTTCTTTGTCTCATTTGGTTCTTTACTTGTAAGCACTGGTGGTATCATGTGCTAATTGTCCCAATTGCTATGTTTTCTTTCCAGGTTCTTAATACCTTTAATGACGACGTTAAATTTATTGATGAGTTTCATATTATTTATTTATTACCAATTATGGCCCTTGTTTTCCCCTCAATATACCTGATAAGGGCAAAGATGTTTGACAAAATAAACGAGGCTGATAAAACCATGGAAGAACTGGAAGAGGAGTTTATGATCAAGCCCAAAGGATTTCTGGGTAAACTGAAGCAATATTTTTAAGCCTCCGCAACGAGGAAAGTATTTAACTTATGCTGTTTTAAGGGGCTCTCTTAATTCAACAAGATGTTTTAAGTATTGGGAGTTACTTATTCTCTCTAAGGAATAATCCTCTTTTAGTTTATTCAAGTCCTTTTTTAGAGCATTGTTATGATTGGGTGCTATTTTTGATAATTCATCAAAAAAAATTCTTGTCAAATACCAAGGCGTCCTTAGCATACGAACCCTTGTGTGGTATCACACCTATCTTAAGAAGATATGTATGAACTTTACTTATGGCTATAAAGTAAAAACAGAAAGTTGCGATGCTTAAGCTGTCCACATTAGAATAATTACTATCATCCAACTGGAAACTACTTAAATCCTCAACTACGGCGAATAAATTGACAAATATTTTTACAAATTCGTGAAATGCTAGAACAAGAATAAAAAATCGCCACCACCGATCTACAGATAAAAACCATAAACTTAAGATACTTAGGGTCAGAAGTTTAATTGCCAATATCCAGACTAAATGTTGAAGTAAACCATGGGCTTCAATAAAATTAATCTCTAAACCTAGGACCTCCACTGTTTCGACTTCTGGAACAAATAAATACAGATAAAAAAGCATTGGTGCAATTAGCGTTAACGCAATTAAAACAATTTCCACTCTTCTTACTTTTTTCATGAAAATTTTAGCTGTCATACACCTTGGTTTTCTAGTAATATCTTTAACTCCGTCAATCTCGATACATTCTCCTTAAATCCTAAAGAAATTCTGGGGTCAATTAAAAATTTAAAAGCCAACTCCACATTCATTAATTCCTTCTCTGGCGAAGCCCGCTTTTTAATGACTGCCTCAATTTCTAATTGATCTGAGCAATCATATATCGTCTTTCAAAAAACGCCTTTACTTTTTTATAGAGATAAAAGAATCCATAGATAAGAGGCAACAATACAGGAATACCATATATAAGTTCAAATACGTCTAGCCTTGCTGACCTATCAAATAGGAGAACCCCAATTTTTAAGACTTGAATCACAATAATGACGAGTTTAGCTGAGCGCCACGAAGTTTTGCAAGTATTATACCATAAAATGACAAAAAACAATATGATAAGTTTCATCTTCAGCATACCTATCATACCCTGAATGGAGTTAAATCAAGTGAACCAATTCTGAAACCTAAAATATTTAAATACTTTAAACCGGCGCCGATATCAGCACTTGCAATATAGGCCACAGGTCCTGAAATGATTAGGAGCACAAGAAAGACCTCTCTAATACCTTGTCTATTCTTAACTATTAGTTTCATACTTTAAATTTGAAGCCTCTAAAACTTAACTAATTTAAAGCGATAAAAAACATATAATAGAAAATAATCACAGCACTAATGAGGTCATCCGAGAAGACTGCTTAACTTAAACATTGGCAAGTACATCGCAATGAGAATAATACCTACCATAAGCCCAACAAGTAGGATCACTAAGGGCTCTAAAATGGTTGAAAGAAGTTTTGATTGTTGGCTCAATTCGGTATTGAATTGATAGTTTAACCGTTCAAAGATATACTGTGTTTTATTGGTTTCTTCAGAAACTTTTACTAAAGCTATAATTTTTTCATCAAATATGTCATGGTTACTAAGACTATTGCTTAAAGAATCCCCCTTTATCAATCTTTGTTCAATGTCTTGTAAGGCTATCTTTAAGGGATAAAATGTCACCATATCCTTTACCATAGATATTCCATTTAGCAGAGGCACTTTTGAAGCTGACAAAAGACCCAAGGCTTGTGCGAAATACGATAAATTTAATTTTTTAATATAGGGCCCAAAAAAAGGCAATCTTAGAAGAAATAAACCATAACTGCGTCTAAACCAAACTTTATGCCTAAGTCTTTGCACCCCGGCAACTATAAATAAAGCAGAAAGAATCAATAACCAGCCATATGATTTCACGAGTGCAGATAGATATATGATTCCGGAAGTTAAAGCAGGAAGATCCATATTCTGTTGTTCAAAAATATCTTGAAACATAGGCACCACAAAACTCAGCATGAAAATAACAACCAAAATAGCCGTGGTTAAAATGATACAGGGATAGGTAAGCGTACTTATGAGTTGACGTCGTTGTTCATTTTTTTTTGAATAAAAGGACGCTAATTGTTCTGTAATTCTGGCTAGAGTACCTGTCTCTTCACCAATACGAATGGAATAAATCTCATATTGCGAAAAGCAAGCCTCTTTTTCCATTGCTGCAAATAAATTGGAGCCTTGAAGGATATTTTGATTAATTGTTTCAATAATGTTTTTATTGGTCTCCTTCTTTGTACCGTTTTTACATAATGGCAGGGCATCTTTTACCATGATCCCCGCTTTTAGTAAAAGATGAAATTCAGAATAAAAGTCTTCTTTTATTTTATTTGTAAAGGGTTTACTTAGCCATGTAATTTCTTTCTGTAAAATTGATGGTGACTTAGGAGAACTGGTCGCTCTTGTCTTATGATCTGCTATTATGTCTTTAATATATAAGGCCATCATTAAAAATTATCCAAACAGGAATTGCTTCTGTAAACAAAGAGCTTACTAACTATATCAGCATACTCATATTCTATTTCTACAGCATCAATTTTACCAGCTGTAACAGGTTTTCCTTTTAACCAGGCAACCACTTGTTTTACTGGAATATTAAAGCTATCCTGCTCCCTTGTTATCACAAGCCCATGATGATTATATTCTTTTTTTGAAACTGGGGACTTAAAAATAATTTGGCTATTGTCAACCAAAATTACTTCTGAATGGTTTAAAAAATCAAGGCTTAATGCAGTCTTTAATTCTTTGATCTCGTGATTTAATGCATATTGATAACTTACGGCCTGCACCTGTTTATTTACCATGTTGAGTACGGAAAATGAGAGTGCCACAACGATTAAAGTAATCACCATAACGATGACCACCTCAGATAGGGTATAGGCTTTTACTTTAAAAGGTGGTATCATCATAATGGATAATAGAATGATTTAATTCTGCCTTTTTTGCAACAAGTTTAACCGCGCTACTCCCACTACTTTGGTAGGGTTTAATGGTAATATCCCATCCGTTGTAGCGCTCGGAATGAGGTACCTGAAGTTGATCGTGCAATAATTGGTAGCTTAAAAATTCTAAATGGGATCTTACATGCATTGATCTGGAAACAATCGCTTTTTTAAATATAGAATTAAGTATAATGCTGGAGAGCACAAAAACGATCACCAGCACCACCGAAGCTACCATGGTTTCCATGAGGGTTGAACCTTTTATTCGTTTTAGTATAACCACTTTGCTTTACTTTGTTTTCTTTGCTCAAAGGCAATACCCGCCAACTTGAAATCTAAGGCTCGTTTGGAGATCCTTGCATTGTCTAAATAGTTGATATAGACCGATCCCGATCTGTTTAAAACAAACTGCTTTGTGTATACAGCTCCATGAACTACCCCCCCCAGCTCGGTGTTTTGGTTACAAAAAAGCTCTCCTCTGATGAGACTGCTTTCATCAATACGAACCTGAGCTAAGTGATTAAAAAAATCTCTTGGATTATAATACACCAGCATGCCATTCAGGCTTGTGTTTAAACCCATACTAATAAAGGAATCCTCATCTGATTCTGTAGGTAGAGGCGAATTTACAATAAGACTGGAAGGGTAATTTAAACTTGTATGGTCGTCAATTAGAATAGATTTACTAGCAATAGCCTGAAGCGTGCCTTTAAAGTATGATTTAATGTGAATTCTAGGCGCTACTAGTATAATATCTTCCAGTATACAGCTAGCATCCACGCTGATACTTTCTTTAGAATAGATGATGAGATTACCCTTCAAGGTTTCGTTGCGAAGATAGATGGCCTTATAGCTCATAAAGACCAGAGGTGAGCTATTAAAGGAGTTGATTGTCTCTTGTTGAGGGACCCAGCTAAGCGCCTTTTCAAAAGGAGGCAAACTCATGGTTTGAAGCTTTTGAATATAGGATAGCCAGCTGGCTTCCAGCTCTGGAAAGCCACCCATGGTATTTACAGTTCCCGAAAGGAGTTCTTTTCCTGTAAAATGATAGCCTGCAATTATACCCGGTCTTACTCCTGCCTCAGAGGTATTAACATCCCCATCGATAAAAGAATCACCTAGTAAATGAAGAACGGCAGAATTTTCATCTAGAGACAATGCCGTACTGTTATTGTCTGAGAGTTCTCCACCGAGCAAAGCAGCCTTTTTTAGTTTTTTCCCTTCACGGGTAACACTAACCTTTCTGAGACCATAGCCACCCCAGTAAGCATCCTCAATAGATCTTTCTGCACGTATACTAGAATCATCCAATCGATGCTCTGTTGGGTCATTAAGAATTCCTGAAGAAAGTTGGGGAATAGAAAAGGCGCTATCTAACAGATTAATTTGCGCATATAACAAATCGGTCTTATTCGCCAGTTCAGCCTGAAGTTTAACAAGTAAAAACAGGCACCAGATAATGATAAATATTACGGTAGCAATAAATGTTGTGAGCTGCAATGCCCCTGCTTTGACTCTGTGATGCATACTTTATGATTATTTTATCACTTTAAAACTTGTCCCTTTGTAGTTAAGAATAACATGCTCGGCAGTTCCAGACTTAAGCGTAATCCCATCAATTTCTTCTCCCACATCGAATAAAAATTGCTGCCCTTCCACCTGAATTAAATAAATACCAGTTGAGGAGTCTTTTCGTATAATGAGCCCCTTATAAATAATATTAGGAAGTACTAATTCTTGCTTTGTTTTAGTTTTTGGTGACTTAACTGCAGGCGTTGATAGCAAAGGTTTGTCCAAAAAGGGATCTCGCTCCTGCAGCTGCATGCTATACTTCGGTTGCTCTTTGGGCGTATGTCTTAGCTCGGGGGTTGGTGGTGTTTCAATAAGATCGATCTCCTGGTCTGCTGTAACCCCATTGACCACTTTATAGATGATGGTGCCCCAAATGGCGATAACGATTACCAAAAGTATGTAGGTTTTAATCTTGGACATCAATACTAAAAGAATTTGTTGAAAACGCGGTCTCATAAGCTGAATTAATAGCCTTTACTCGCCATTGATAGGAACCATTGTCCAAAGACCAAATAAAATTAGTTGAGCTTAATGTAGAATCGGCAAAAATCTGCTGGGCGTTTTCAAAGTTAGGCTGGGCGATTTGAATTTTATATGTCTCGGCTTCTGGTACCGGATCCCATACAAAGGATAAAGGGCTATTTTCTACCACCGTATTGTTTGATGGCGCCAGCAAGTTTACGGAGGCCTCTGTAATATCCGGTACGGTTATAATCTCTTCACAAGACACATAAGTGAAAGCACAGATTTGAAGGCTTAAAAAAAGCAGTTGTTTCTTCATTAGAACTTAAAATAATCGACTTTGGTTTTTACCTTATTAGGATTTCTGTGGGTAGATTTAGGACATTTTTTTTGCCCGTATTCCAGCGCCACTATGGCCAACTGGTGCCTATCGTCCTCACTCCAGCAAAACCCAGCGGTTTGGTAGGCAAATTTTACGGCGTCGGAAAGCTTTAGCTCTATATGTATCTCACTATCCTTATAGCCTTTTAAGACCATGGCGTTCTTTCCATACGATTCAATAAAAACTTCGTCTGAAGAGGCCAACTCCGATAGCTTATCCAAAGGAACGGCCATGGACATTTCCACAACGACTTCGGTGTTGTGGTTAGTTAACAAATACTGGTATAAACCGTTATTTTCTGCCTTACTGAGATTTTGGATCACACCAATTTGGTCTATAAGCTTCACATTTATGAATCTGGGCTCTGGATTTAAGCTGTCGGTTTCTGTCTCGTAGACCTCTAGATTCTGAGCATCAGAAGCGGCCTTATAAGCCTTAAAAGTATTGGCATTGAAACGGACATAACTAATGTTCACTTTAATTGGCGAATCGTAATTTGGTATCCCTATCATGCGATGAGACGTGGAAAAACTTCCCGAGGACTCTTCAACTAGACCGGCCAGTACCACGTTCTCTACATTAGGAAACTGGTCATCTTCCTGAATTTTTAAGCCGCTACACCCCATAAACAAAGTCAGACTTATTAAAACTATAAGCCTCTGGCCCTGTAATGCTATTGATCTCCCCAATAATTCCATAAAAATTTCATTTCACCAAATGGCGTAGAATTTAAACTCAAATAAATTACTTCTTAAAAATATCTATTGTATGTAAGTCATAGAAAGGAGTTGCCTTATGCCTAGAAATGGTGAGCCGCCATATTAGTAAGGTTAAAAAAAGGCCGCATAAAGCGGCCTTTTATAGCTAACTGCACAATGGCATCCAAAGATATGCGGTTTAAGAAAATTGCATTATCCAAGACCGTTTATCGGTAGTAATAACCAACTCATAAGAAGAATTTATGCGTACCACATACACTAGGCAATATAGAATTTCTTCTATTAACCTGCAATCTTATTTACTTATGTCTGTCTAAAATGAAGCCTTAAGGTTCACACTACAAATCGTTTCTAATACTCATTTTCAGTAGAAAGCGGATAAAAAATGAGGTACACCTCAACACACAGCAAGGTATGGTAAAAAAATTTACTATGAGTTTTAATTAAACAAACTAGCGCTACTCATCGGAATTTCAAGTAAAAATATGATAATAGCGTATGAACAAGACGGATTCTGCATCCCAATCTTCAAGGGGCCGAATAAAGATTAATCCAAAATCCTCAAACTGCCATCTATAGTGGGCATACATCTTATTGGCCAGTCCCAGTTCTTCCCAATAATCATAATCTTCACCATATTTGTTCGTAAGGAAATCCAATACAAACTCATAATTGTGGCGGTTGGTATAAAATATAGCGTCTACGGAAAGAAAACCATGACCATCGTAGTCTAGTACATCCTGAAATTAATAATAGACAGACTCAAGGCCATCTTGGGGTTCAAAATAAGCTATATCAAAAGCCCTATCAGTTTCGTCTCCGAACCATTTGTCGGGCGGCCCTATCTCTTCAATGATTTCTTCACTGGAGGCTCCAAAATTAAGACTAGGCTCGGTATAGCTTTTAAGCAGCTGTTCGCTGGGGATGTCATCGTTACTGCAGGTCAGAACACTTAGACCTAAAATCAACAGATATACTACGCGCTTCATAAGTAGGATTTTTAATTGTGATAATATAAACATACGAAAAAATAATAGAAAATGGTCTATAGTAACCATGCTTAAGAACAGGTTATTATCAATGGACTCATTAGTACACGGTAGAAATCTCTGCTGCTAAGAACAATAAAATATCCAATTAAGGTCTTCTGGATCATCAGCTAAAAATATCATAATATACAAGTAATAGATTAGACTCCTCATCCCAGTCTTCGAGAGGCCGATAAAAGGTTAATCCAAAATCTTCAAATTCCCATTTATACCAGCCATACATCTTATTGGCCAGGCCCAATCCTTCATGGTACTCGTGGGCTTCACCGTATTTGTTAGTAAGAAAGTCAAATATAAACTCAAAGTTATGGCGGTTGGTATAAAATGAAGCCTCTGAAACAGTATACCCATGACCATCATAAACGATATAATCTTGAAATGAATAAACGATGCTCGTAAGGCCATCCTGGGGTTCAAAATAAAACAATTGAATTGACCTACTATTCTCATCACCCCAAATATGATCGGGCTCTCCAACAGCCTCAATGATTTCTTCTTTGAAGGCTCCAAAATTTAGGAGGGGTTCTGTAAAGCTCTTTACCAGCTGATCGCCAGGAATCTCATCTTTACTGCAGGTCATAACACTTAGACCTAAAAACAACAGATATACTACGCGTTTCATAAGTAGGGTTTTTATTTGTGATGATATAAACATACGAAAAAATAATAGAAAATGGTCTATATCAGCCTGACTTTTTGTAAGGCCAAGCAATTGAGACCCTCACATATTGGAGCGCTAGTAGAGTGCCATCAGACGACCCATAAATATGACCGTAAGGCAAAAAAGTGGCTCGTCGCTTGCGCTCGTCTTTGACAAGTGCCAAAATCATCCTATTTCAGATGCACTGAATTTTATAAGCTCGATTCATGCCATAAACCCAACACTATCAATTTCTAATATTGTGCCATCTTCTTGAAAATTTCTAGCGCTTGAATACTTCCAATCTTCTGGACTTATTACAAAACCGCTTTCTACTGGATTATTATGGATGTAGTTTATCTTTTGTTTGATAACCTTTTCACTCCATAACTCAATTGGCTTATTATGGTGCTGCCAAAATTGATAAGTATTAATATTTCCCTTTTTCTTGCCTGCTCTTTTAAACATCCACAGTAACCATTCTTTACGGCTTTCTTGAGGATTTCTTTCTATGGATTCAATTACTTCTTTAGCTGTATGCTTTTTAAAGTCTCTAATCAGTTCCATTGGTTTTTCTTTAGTAGACCGAAATATAAAATGTACGTGGCTTGGCATAAAACAGTAACAATATAGTTCCATACCTTTATTAGCTCTGCAATAATCCACACTTTCTGCTAATACCTTAAAATAGGATTCCCTGGTAAAGACATCAATCCAATATACTGTGGCAAAGCTTACAAAATATAGACCGTTTTTATTATGGAATTTGTACTTCCTGCTCATAACTTCTAAAATACGAAAAAGCCATAGAATTTTGTTTTGTAGCGACCTTGTAGTTTTGTGACGCTGGCGCTCGTCTTTGATGAGTGTCTAAATCACTCTTTATTTTATACACACAACAACACCAAATCAAAAACTATACAATTAATAAAAAAACAAAAGAGCTGCCTTATAGCACAGCTCTTTAATTATTTGCAGTAACTACAGTTTCTTGTTGTGTTAGCACCCGACACAGTCGAGCGCTAGCGGGGGAGCTGCCTTATAGCACAGCTCTTTAATTATTTAAAAGCAACTAGAATTACTTGTTGTCTAAGCACCCGACACAGTCGAGCGCTAGCGGGGGTAGATAAGTTATTATTTTATCTTTTTTTTGCTATTGATTCAACAGGTTGAATTGAATGAAAAGAAATGGGGCATGCGTTGTGGCTGCCCCACTTTTAATAAGTTGCCGTCAAACCAAGCAAAAAGAAAGCATTCCAGAACACCATTTAAGGACAGCATTGAGACTATAGGGCTGCTTTTATCGCTCATCTATTGTTTGCTGTGGCTAGTAGCCGTTGTTTGTAAGCGGTGCTATGGGGTGCTTTCTAAATGAGTTTTGTAGAGTTGAATGTATTGATGTATTAACTAAACAAGCCCCAAAAAAGGAGCTTGTTTTTATCATTAGTTTCAACACTAACCTTAAATGAGAAGAGCTATTCACGACTTCACAGCGTCATAAATAAAGAATTGCCAAGACAATTATTCCAATCACTACAAAGCTCAGAATTACATTATATGCACTTTTATCTGTTAATAATTCACTAAACTTTCTTTTGCCTCTGAACCATAGCCACCGAATACTTGCCCCAGGGACTTCTATTAATATTTCTCTAATTAATTGTTCCATAATTTAATCATGTACGGCTTTAAGTACTTTCTTAGTTCCATCTTTTACAACTGTATTAGTAACCCAATCAATTGCTTTTTCTTGTAATTTGTTTTTACCAAGTCCTGTTGAAATTCCCCCAGGGGTGACACTTATGGCATCAGTCATTGTCTCTAAATCATCAGACTTCGTTAATGGAATATCTCTCAAATTTCAATTATCATCTAATTCTTGATAAAAATTCCATCCTTTATATGATTCATAACTGTATGCTCTGCCAGGGTGAACACCCTCTTCTATAATTACGTTTAATTGACGAGTAATAATGGTATTTACCTTGGTATAGGTCCGCACATAAGGGTTTATAACATCTCTTGTGAAATCACCAGCTTTTTCACCAAAGCTACGAATATCTACATTCATTACAATCTCGTCCAATTTAATCATTCTATCCCCTGAAAAACTAAAATCACCTACAGGCTTCGATGAATCAGAAGCGTTAAAATAGCCACTAAAAGAAGTTGAGCTACCATCAGCAGAATAAGCATAATGTTCATATTTACCTTTTGCTGCATTCCAAAAATATTCACCAGTGTCATCAGCAAACCAATCAATTCCATCAACTGGAGGCTCTTCTGTTGCACCACCATCAGGGGAACGCATAAAACAACTTCGTAAGGAAGCAGAACTAACCCAACAGCAATTGGTTGATAAAGTTGGTATAACTTATATACAGATTGGTAGATATGAAACTGGTAAGTCCAATGCTTCTGCCGATGCACTCCAAAAGATTGCAGAAGCTCTTGGTACAACTACAGATTTTTTAATGAGTGGTGGTAATGCGCAACAACTTTCTGATAAGGAACTCTTACAGCAATTTAAGGAAGTAGAACTTTTGCCAAGTGAAGACAAGCACCTTATTAAAACTTTTATTGATGCGTTCCTTACCAAACGTAAGGTGCAAAAACTCGCGCAATAAAAAAGCTACCTGTTGCAGCAGCTCTTAATATTACTTTACCAAGCTGTGACGGCACTAGTTGCAAACTAGCGCCAGCGGGGGTGTGCTTTATCTACTTACGATAAAGAGGTATTAAAACGTATTAACGATATTGAGGATTTACCAAACGAGGACAAACAACATATCTTTTACCTTATTGACAACCTTGTTAAAGCTGCTAAATTAAAGGCTATTTAAACTAAAAAAAGCTTCTACATTCCTGTAAAAGCTTTTATCTATCATTTTATGTTTTATTGCTACGAAGTCTCAGACTTCGCAGAGCGGTTACCAATTAAAAAGTTCGTTTACCATAAATTCGTTAAACATATAACCTTGTAAAACATTTAAATCTTTATCTAAAAACGTAACATAGATTATTCCCGAATCGCTAACTGCATATTCAGTTTTTTTATGAAGTTGTTTTAGTTCCTCATATTGTCCTTTAGCTAATAATTCCAATATAAACTTATTTGTTTTCTTTGTGTCTGCTGCCAACTCATCGGTAATATTTTCAATTTTAGATTTTTTGTCCGATTGCAGATAATATGCCTTTATCAGTCTATTATTCTGATAAAAAAAGGTTTTGGTATTTAATATATCAAAGTTACCATTATAGTATCTTGAATATTCAATTACAATTATTGAATCTTTTTTTTCTTTACTTTTAAAGTAAGTGTTAAAAATAGATTTTCGAGCTCTTTCGTCATCCTTTAAAAATCTACTATAAGGGTCATCTTTAAAATAACGTTCTCTATAAAATTCATTAATTCCGTTAATATCAACAGATTTACAACCAGTCAATATTAAAGTAAATATTAATATTATTCTTAAGTGCTTCATTAGTGTTCGATTTCTCCCTGTATTAGTGGACCAACTTGTAAAGTAACTACTGGTTTAGGAGCAATAGTTGAAACAGGTTTATGGAAAAATAATCCTCTTGGCCAGAACAATTTTGAAGGTTCATAAGGCTTTCCATCCAAAACGCCATAATGTGTACGCAAAGGTAAATCCAATGCACTCCTAAACATATTTTCCCAATGGCTTGCAAAATTTTCGTCAAAACTCGAAGGTTTTCTTGCTCCTGGTATGTGAACCCACTTATTACCATTGTAGAACCCATTATTTTTAGAATATAAATGACCTAATTCGTGGGCTAAAGTAATTTCATAAGGACTTTTCTTAATTCCTGCCGTTGTCGGTGTACTGACAGTAGCCTTATTATCTATGTATATTCGACCACCTGTTCTATGAGCACCTCTCTCGTAAACAATACTATAAATATCATCAGACTTCACCAATTTGTGTATAACTCCTATATTTTCAATTTTACCATCATTGATTACATATGAACTCGTGGCATAATCGAGTTTCCCAAGTGCAGCCCTTGTAGCATTCAAAAATTTATCATCACCGCTAAATACATTCCCGTTTTTATCATAAAGATTCCCGTTTTTATATTCATAAACGATACCTGCCTTATTAGTAACATATATTCTGCCGCCATCTATATCTATTGTAGTGATAGGGTTATTCCCCATTCCGATATATGGACTTGAAAATTCTCCATAAGGGTCTGGTGATAGCCATCGTCCAATACGACTATCCCATAAACGAAGCTCAAATGCCTCTTTTCCAGTTTCACTGTCCTTCTCTTGACCTTGATAAGCGTACCTATAATCTCCAACAACATTCCTATTGGGCATCGGGACGTTTAAAGGTAAAGTAAATACCAAAATTGTAATAATATTGTGATGATTAAAAATATTATCCAATGTATACGGTACTTTTTTAATTGTATCTCTTCTATTTTTTCAATATTAGTGTAAATCAAAATAGTATTAAAGACCAAAAAAACAGTCCCAATCAAAACAAAAAACCAACCTGTCTTTAAATTAAAGAGTGCAGGAAAATCATAGAATCTATTTAAAATGGAATATAATCCTATGAAATTTAAAGTTCCTATAAAAGAGAAAACGAAAATATTTGACATATAATCATTTTTCTCTGTTTCGGATAAGGAAAATATTTTAAATACCTTATGGATTCTTAAATAAATACTTAAATACAAATCTATCATTTAGAGCAGATTAATCTATTCTTTTGTTATGCACCAATATACCATTAGCAAAGAAAGTATGATTCTTTTTTACAAATTCAACATTATACATATCAACAAACTTTTTTGTATCCTCTAGTTTTATAATTTCTACTTCTTCTAAAACACCTTCATTGTATAGATAAACTACATCCCTAACATTAAGCTTTTTTGCATTAAATTCTAATTCAGTTTCAGCTTCATTTAAATCGTATACTGACCACCCTTTCCCTTTGACCCAAAAAGGATGTGCAGGTGAAAATTCAATAATAATACCATTTCGTAATTTAGCTTTAATCAGTCTATATTTTTTTGTGTAATCTGGAATTCGAGTTACAATATCTTTTTCTATACGCATAGTTTCAATATTGACACTCATAATTTCATCTCCTTCTTCTATATTTTCGATATTTTTTTGATTTCCGTTTGCCATTAAAACTTTAGTGCCTTTTACAAAACAAGAACCTGGAAAAAGAGGTCTTATAATATCTGGTTGACCATTTCTTTTTCGTCCAATTGACAACCCATTTTCTCTTATGTTTTGAATTGCATTTCCAGTATGAAGTGCATGTTGTTTTCCCCAACCATACTCCCAATATATTTGACCAGAACCTACAACAACCCCTAATAAAGGAACTTTCAAACTGACAAGTCCAAAACCTGACCTCATACCAAACATATAACCTGCTTCTCCTTTTTCAAAACTAGACACATTGGGATTAGTAATTTTGTCATAGGTCAATCCTGCATCTAATAATATACTACCGTATACAAATCCTTTTCCAACTATATTTGAAACTTTACTCACTGTAGTGAGCCTAGAGTTTGTACCACCAAGATTTGTCATTTGGTTTCTTATCTGAGATACACTTTCGCTACCGTCAAGTATTATTCTACCATTAACCCCTGTAAATACAACACTACCTGTTGCAGTATCTAAAAAGTTGGATACACCCGTAGGCGTTATGATTAGTTCACTGGCAGTAAATAAAGTAGAAAGACCCCCTATTGTATTAGATATGGCATTAAACTGACGTCTATAATAATCAGGCGTGTAATGAGTAACAGTTGTACCATAGTCATTAAAATAAGAATCACTCCACCAAACTCCATCATCTCCCATTGTCCAAGTATAACCATTTTCTGTATGTGTTGAACCAGCAGCTGCGTCTTGGTCGCACTTAGTGCAACGACCGTCAGGGTCGACAACATTCGCCCAGTTATTACCCATTGCGAGATATGGACTAAAGAACTCTCGTGCAGGGTCAATCGTTAACCAACGATTAATTCTTGGGTCGTAAAGTCTAGCTTCAAACGCAGGCATCCCAGTTTCGTCGTCGGTTTCTGCAAACTCACCTTGATATCCGTACCTATAATCTCCGACAATATTACGATTAGGCATTGCCATCCCGCCGGGATAGTAATCGCTATAATTAGTTAAACTACTGCTTTGGTTGATAACCGCCCGTACATTCCCCAGATGATCGGTTAACTGGTAACTGGTAGTGCCCGCCGGCCTGTAAAACACCCCTAAGCGGCTAGCGCCATAAATAGGGTATTCCGTAGCCACCGCATTGCTGTTGAGGTTGCCGTAAGAGCTTTCGTAAATGGCCATAACTGAACCCGAGGCATCGCGCACATAATAGGTTTCGTACCAGGTACCCCCATTGTCAAAACTTACTTCTTTACGTACCCGTTGACCCCTGTCGTTGTAATACAAGTTTAGATAGGCGTTGTCGTTCTTTTTAATCGCTGTTACCAAGCCTGCCGCATTGTAGATATACTCAATATTGTCCTGCTGGTTCTTTACCAGCTGACCAATGCTATTGTACTCGTAATTACCCGCGGCCTGATCGTCCAGATCGTCTGTTAACGAGGCAGATACCGCATCGTCTATATGACTTAGCCTATTGGTACCGGAGGTGTAATGATAGCTAAAATCATCCATAAGATTGGAGCCTGTACTATTGTCTTTGTTTCTAGTTAAAGATAGTAAATTTCCATTGGCGTCGTAACTAAGATTATTTACCGCATAATTGCCTTGAGCATTAAGAGTGATATTACCACTATTAACGGCAGAGCCAAAGTCAGCCGCCGCCAACCAGTTGTTTTTATTATACTGATAGAGGAAGGCACTGTGGCTGCTGTTGGGGTTGGCATCTACAGTTTTAGTGGCCCAGCGAATACCTTTAATGTTTCCATCAAAACGGTCCTGGCCCTGCTGGCTACTTACCACATTGGTGCCACTACTGCGCTCATAATCATCATCATGGTAGTCTATCTGCATACCAAACACATCGTTAGCGTCTCCGCCGGGGTCTTTAGAAGCCGTTAGCGAAGGGTGGTTAATAGCTTTTAGCTGCCCTGCCAGATTATACACATAATCGGTACCTTGGTTAGGCCGGTATAAAATTCGTCGTTTTAAAGCTCCAGATTCATAGTAAGTGTAGCCCGCTTGAGGGGTCACAATCTTTGAGTCGGTTCCAGAACTTACACTGGTGAGCTGTCCAATCCTGTTGTATTTGTAGACATGGACATAGTATTCTGAGGGTTTGTGCTTCTGGAAAACAACTCTCTCTACCAATCCATTAATATGGTTATATTCATAGTCTATAGTCTTAGTGCCAAGGCCTACTACATACTGGATCATCCACTCTACTCTACCATAGGCATCGTAGCTATACCAGGTTTTACTGGTTTCTGGCGATTCGGTATAGGTTCTGGCCACATTACCCGCTACAAAATTCTGACGGGCATAATTAGTATTGTTAATATTGATGCCTTCGTCATTTAATAAAGCGGGTAGTTCTGAGGTGTTTGAAGAATCGTAATCGGTTATTGTACGCTCTTTGCAATACTGTGCACTAAGATTGGTCTCTGCACTTACAATATTACTGGCATTGCTAACCATATCGTAAAGCTGGAGGTCTTCAACAGCTGATAATGGTTCATGAAAAGAAGCATCGATCATCAGTGGGGCCGTGGTGTTGGTACCTGAGGTATGAATCAACTGCCCATTTTGATAGTACTTAACTATACCCGAAGGTCCTGTGCGCTCCACTCTAAAGCGGTCCCCAATAGCATAGGTACCAAGACTGGCTTTACTGGAACCGGATTCATAAATATAGACATAACGATTCCTGTTTAAATAAATGGCATAGTCAATTGTATTATAATTAGCATTGGGGTTAGATGACGATAAGCCCAGCATGAGATGCGACTTGTAATTGGCCGCTTTAAACTCTACAAAGCCATCCCCTGCAATGGTCTCTTCAGAGGCAAAACCACCGTTCCAGCCATAGTCAGGTACCTTTTTAAGGGTGTTGGCATTCACCGCAATGTGTTTAAAATCACGATAGTGGTAATCTCCATTGATCATATTAATACTATTGACCCCTCCATTTAAATTCTTGATGCTCAGTTTCCCATAAAGCAGATCACCGGAAGATGGCAATAAACTGGTATACAGTTCTACCCCATTTCTATAGTATTTGATCTGGTTGCCATTGCGCTCTATTTTAAAGGTATCGTTAACAGAATACATCCCTACATTTTTAGTGTTTCGTCCAGATTCGTAGACATAAGCAATACCCGATGTTGTGAAATACAAGGCATAATCAATATAACCAAAGCTAGGAGAGGTAGCAGAGGTATGAGACGAGAGCCCCATCATTAAATATTTATTGGTCTGGTTCACTTTCCATTCTACCGCCCCATCACCTGCGATCATTTTGGTGGTATGGACACCGGAATCGTACCAGGAGGAGTTAGAGCCTTGGTTTTTTGTAATAGAAGATCCACTAATACTCACCCGTTGAACATTAAAATACTCCCCAAGGTCCGGAGCCGCAATCTGCGGACCAAATAACACCAGATTTTTAATTTCACCATTAGGGGTATTAAACGCCATATCGCCTAGTAAGTTGCCGGAACTAGAACCGGAAGAGGTATAGAATGTTACATCGTTCTTTTTATACACCACCGAATTGCGATTGCGTTCTACTTTAAAAACGTCATCCACGGTGTACGAGCCAAAGCTGCCTTTATCTACTCCAGATTCATATACTTTAATGAGGCCATCTCGGGCATAGATGGCATATCTAATAGTATTGAAATTGGCATTTGCATTACTTGGAGACAAGCCGATCATAGTACGTTGATTGGTATTGGAAAATTGCCACTGAATATATCCACTGCCTGTGATCATCTTGGCTGTGGCCAGGCCCGCATCCCAGCTGGTATTAGCAGATCTAACAATTCTATTGCCTTCTTCTCTTATTTTTATAACATCTTTTAAGGATACACCCTTTGCTACCTGGTTAGAAAATGATAAAGGCCCCTGATATACACCACTCTCTATTGGGCGACCCTGAAGGTCGTAGTTGGTATACGAAAACTCGTTATTGATAGCCTGCTCGGTATTTTGAGAAAATCGTATTTGCCCATCTTCACGATAAATAAAGCTGGCACTCCCCTCGTCGGGGCTACTGGTTTCTGTAAGCTGCCCCAGAGCATTATACTTAAAGCTGCTTGCCAGACCATGATCCGGAGCTCCGGTACTTAAATCGTAGGCCGATTCTGCAAACCCAAGGGGTTGGGTGGTTTTTAATAGTCTCCCCGCCTCGTCGTAGTAGTTCACGGCATAATCGTAGTAATTCACCTTATATCTTAAGCCCTTGGCATTACTTTCAGTGAGGATGGTGCCATCGGCAGTAATACTTACCTTGTTATCTTCCAGAACGTCAGTACCGGTGTATTCCACTCTGTAAAAATGTCCTCCTGTCATGGCACTGGCACTAATCACTTCTTCCGTTCGCAGATCATAAATACGGTAATTACCGGAGCTGCCAATGAAACTAATATCGCTATTAACGATGCCCTGTGGTATATGAACATCTACATAACCTTGCACGCCAATAGTAGATACTACACCATACTTTGTAGACCCTCCGGAGCGGGCAGAGGCCAGAATTTTTCCCTCATCGTCAGTAAACACCACGGCCTCATTACCATGAACATCGATACTCACCGATTTTGTAAATCGGCTATGGTCTTGTTCGGAGTTTTCGATATAATCTTCGGTACCAAAATTATCTTTCCCATAAACGTAATACATCTCCTGTGCTGCTGGTACAGTATAGCTAAAGCCCGTGAGCCATGCCTCGGGAGCACTATTCAGGGATTGTTTATTACCCCCGATGGTTTTTAATACAGATCCGGGATTTAAGGTACTGAATACAGACCTCATAAAGGGATAATCGGTAATATCCTGATAGGGTTCACGGTTATTGGTGGTATCGTAATACCAGCCTAAACTATTTGTCTGGTTGCCTACTTTTGCCGGATTATCTGCGTTAGTATCAAAATCAGTAATGGTGTAGGTATTACCCGTGCTGTTTCTGATAAAATCAGCCTGATACTCAAATTCTCCATTTATGGAGGGTACCGGGGCGCTCAGGGTCTGCAGGGCGGCTCTTCCTTGTTTATCGTACAAAGTGGACGATACCCAGGTATCATTTGTTAACACGTCCAAACTTTGACTTTGCATGAGCTTCCCTAAATCGTTAAAAAACTGTTTAGAGGAGCTTACCACGGCACCGCTGATGTCGTAGGTCTTAGTGGTGGTCCAGTTAAAGGGTTCTTCAGGACACCCGCTAAATCCACCGGGCACTTCCGGACAGAGATCATCTGCATTGGCCACATAACCACTGGGGGGATTAGGATTACAAGCTACTGTTAAACGATCTGAAGGATCGCCCAGAGAATCCTGATCCGCGTCTCGGTAAAACGTATAAACCTCATTTCGGATATTAGGGTCGTTATCATCACAGTCGCCTTGAAAGGTGACATGATTAGGCGGACGCGTGCAAGTAATAACCCCAATGCTGTTATTATCCCCAAAGCCATCTCCATCATTATCCGGGTACCAGGTCATAGTTAAACCAATTGTGGGATCGTTATCGTCACAATCTCCGGGAAAGGGCACATAATTGGGGGGCACCTCATCGTATTGACCAATACAAGCCATTTGTGTGGCCTCACAAACACAGATAGAAAAATTTGAATTTCCTACACCATCACCATCATTGTCGTAAAAGTACATCGTAGCTCCTGATGGGCAGCCTTTGGACCCTCCACCAAGTTCTTTTTGAGCGAACAAAGAGCCAGAAATTACAGAAAAAAGAATAACTAAGAAGATTTTTGTTAGTTTCATGGCTTATTGGTTTTCAAGTTTGTAATGGTAATCGTTTTCGCTTTGTTTTTGGAAACCTCCGGGAATCCCAGGGGAGTCAATCACTTCGGTATAGGTTCTTTTGAGCCTGCCCTGAGCATCGTATTCAAATTTGGTCGCTAGATTATTAGGGCCTAAAATGGCCTCTAGCTCGTCCCACTCGTTGTAGACATATGAGTTCATACTCGCCTCCAAGGCGTGCATCCTAAAATCATCGATATAAGAATTAGAGGTATTGCTTAAGCCGTGGATAATAATATCAACATCACTATATCCACTATTGTAGGCATAGAAATAATGATTCATTAGCACCCAATCGCCTGCAAAAACAAGCTCTCCATTAAACTGCTTAGAGGTGTTGCTAATACCGTACTCCTTTATGCGAAGGTTCTGATAGGAGTCCTTATGGGCCCAGAGCGATACCTTATAATTCCCGCTTTTAAAATTCTCTTTTGGAAGAGTTGCATAGAAATAATAATACGTACCGGAGGGTATCGTTATACCATAGCGCCCTGTATGGACTTTGGAGGTATTGCGCATCCAGGATGCCATATATACCTGCGGATCATCGGCATACTCGCCCCCAGAGTAGATCATTCCACCACTGCCGGTGTTGGCGGTAGCAATCACCTTGGACTCTTCATCACTGTACTTGGTTGAGGCCTTATTACCATTAATATCCGTAATTTCTACAGGAGAGGAATAGTGATTGTACTTGCTTATGGTACCTACATTCTTCCATTTAGGATTGGACTGCAGGGTTTCACTACCGGCTGAGGCCACGGCCCAATTAAAGCCATCGTCATCTCCATTAAAATCTTTAAGGAAGCCCTTATCATCAAGCTCGCCATCCCAGACAAAGGTCTGGTGCTTGCGCCATATTTTGTGCGATGGGTTAGAAACCGTGTACGGAACCCCGTCTGAATCCACATAGTACCAGTTATTGTTCCAGGTGCTAATACCCACGTTCAGCGGCTTCCAAACGCCATCAACTTTTTTGTAGGAAGCACTAATGGCCTCTTGAGTAAGCATGTTTCGGTTATAGGGATCATCTACTTTTGAGCCCATTTCCAAATATTTTTCATAGGCAGGAACGCGGGTAGACATAACCTCCTTACCTCTGGAGTCTGTGCTAATGCTCTGCCTGAAACTTCCTAACCATGGATCAATATCGTCATACTCAACCGCAGCCGTATAGCCGCCAGCCGAGGACCTTACTCTTTTAAGCATGTTGTTGTACTCGGTTTTTGAGGAAACACTCAATAGTCGATCTACTTCGTATACGGTACTTCCCGACTCATTAGAGCGGTAGATGCTCTTCAAGGAATTAAAGGATTCCCTTACTACGCCTCTGTTCTCCTCTTTATAATAAGGATCATCGGCTAGCTTGCGACCATTGATGTAGTCGTTTTCGGAGCGCATCATCAATTGACCGTGGGAATTATAATTTTCGATGGAACGCAGCTGACCAATAATGGCTGTATTCACATGGATGTCTATTTTCTTAGCGGTGACATCCCTGGAATTATTACCGTTAAGCCCACCGTAATCTTCGGTGACATTGGCCCAAAAAATATGATCCTCCAGATCCTGATCATCAGGGTCTATGGCTTCCATATAAATATTTGGGTTAAAAATATTGATGATCGGCTTCAGCACGTGGTGTCTGTATGTTGTTTTAGACTCATATGCACCGTAAGTTCCTGTTTCATGCATGGTGACATATTCGTACATTACACCCGGTGGGGGTACCTCGGACTGGTAGGGAACAAATTTTAACCCATCAACAGGCGCATAGGAGGTGATCCCGGAACTTTCTCCCGTGAAGGGATTGGTATAGTCGTAATTAGCTTTATAGATTTTATTGCCGTCTACAGTGCGCAGCTCTTTTACACGAAGACCGCCGCCTGTTTTGTCAATAGGAACTCTACTGGCAACAAGCTTAAACTTTTTAAGAGTGTTATCTGATTGCGGTTGCCCCCCCCAAGCGTTACAACCTGCCGAACCAGGTCCCTGATATGGGGTTGTCCATTCATCTAATTCGTAATATCTCGCATATGCAGAATAAGGCGTTTGATTACAATTAGAAGACTCTCTTGGCCCGGAGTTAGCTCCCGTATTTGGAATTCTAATTTTTATGAGATCATCTTCAACATGGTCTATTACGAATTCACCCGATACAAAGGCATAACGTCTTTGTCCATTGTATCCGCTACCATCAGGATCTCTATCGTTAACAACATCAACAAAAACTGGATCGCCAGGCATAAAATAGTCTTCAAAATTAATGTCGTTAGCAGACAAATCGTTGGGGTTAGGCCTAAATAAAAGATATTTGTTATTGTTTTCTGTAGTGAAACGAAACTGTAGCTGACTGCTCTGCCAATAGCGTCTTGAAAACGCTTCAGTCCAGTAGTCGTCTTCTTCGTACTCCACTTCAATTCTGGCACCCGTCGGGGTATTTATAGAGGCCAGACTCCAGGCATCGATGTCCGTTCCATAATTGCCTTGCATAAAGCCCCAGGAATCAACATTCTGCTTTTTGGCTTCAATATGATCCTGTATATCTTCCTGATTAACTAGATAGCCATTACCGGCAAAATGTATTCGCTGAGGAACAGGTGTCGCTAAATTCTGTTTATACTCCTTATAGTAATTAAAGCTGGTGGGGGGCACCAGGGTATCGCCGCCTTTACCCAAGACCTGTACGGCTCTTAAGGTGAGTTTCCCTTTGTCACTGTTTTCTGTATTAGATGGTGCATCCGATGAAGAATCCGAATTTTTGGCGAGCTCATAATCATGTGTAAGATCGATGACGCGCAAGGCATGGTCTTGTATAAAATTTGCAGGTAAATCGTTCCAAGCCAGAATCTGGTCTTCGTTATGAAGACTGTAGCTGTAATTGGCTGTATAGGCATTTTTAAAATCTGTTGACTGCCATCCTGGCTGATGATTATCGTTTACAGTGTAGTTATATGGGAAGCCGCTATAATCACCACCAATATTACCGCCGTAGGACTGTGCTTTAGAAAGGGTTTTTCCAATGTCGCCATCCACTAAGATGATCTTGTCTAGTTTTAAGACATATTCGCGTTTGTAGGTCACCAGACCTTCTTTTACAAATACTTCATCATTTGTCCTATTTAAATGATCTTCATGACCTGCACTTGATCCTAAGTGATCACCATATCCTCCATAATTGGAAAACTTAAATTGAAGATCCTTGCCTAAAGCATCGTATCTAATGTCTTTTACGAACAAGGCGGTACGGTTGCGCGTGTTGATCTTATCCAGATAATAAAGCTGTTTTCTGCCAAACGAATAATAGCCCTTATCGTCCTCAAGTACCTCCCCCTTAACATTGGTATTATAGTTATACGTATAGTCTTTATAGGGGGTGCGCCAAACATAACCATCGGACCACTTACCGTATTCCAGCTCTACCCAGTAGCCATAGTCCGACTTATCGAACGCTCCGTTATTATTAATATCTACATAGTCGGCGCCCGTAATCGCCGTTAACAACCAGTGAGTGGCATAACGGGAATACTGGCGTTGTTCATTGACATTGCGAATATCAAAATCATCATCCTCTTGTTTATCTAACTGGCCACGCACTACTTTTTCATAATGATACACCGGCAAGGCAAAATGATAGGTCTTCCCATCGGGTGCTGTAATCTTATAGGCCCCAATACCATCAGGATCAAACAGGCTTGTATTATCGCGGGTGGCATCATCAACGGTGGCCGGAGTGAGCAAGCCTCGGGCCCCGGCAACACCGGATTTTATTTCACGATTGGTAAAAACCTCAATATAATTGGGAGATTTAGCCCGGCCATAGCCTGATGCTGAAGTGCCATTATGATAAGGTTGACTACCCTGATGCCTTATGAGATCGCTCAGGTCATTAGCGGAATTCGCAGCATTTATCTCCATCTCAGCGATATTAGAAAGTTCGCTGGAGGTGAACTGGCCATCAAAATAAAAGTACATGTTATTTCGGTTGTCCGCGGTTGGATTGCTGTTCAGGGTTCCTAATTCGCGTTTAACGATATCATGTGATGAGGTTCCATGATGCCAGAAGGCATGAATGGGATCACCGCCTTCGTTGGTGGTCCTCTGGCCTTTGCCAAAAATGGTGGCACTCTGAAAGACTCGCGGACTAATATTGCCAATCAAACCCTGAGCAGCCACATTGTAGGTGTCGTAGGCCATAAAGGTAAAGTTGATATTTTCGATGTCCTTGGAGTAATCGCCAATAAACTCCTCTTCAGATTGGGGTAACCTGGTTGAATAAGCATCCATACTGCTGGTTCGTTTGACATGATCCCAGAAATACTCATTATAAGTGATGTTAGGGTCCTGAATTTGAGGATTTTCGCTAGCGTATCCATTAAAATCACTGCTGTAGAGTGCGCCCCATTCCCGATTATTAAATCCTTTTCTAATATCGATTTTCACCTTTCTTTTGCTAAACCCAATGGTGAGTGGAATACCGGTGAAATGAAGAGGCAGGGCTATTGCTGTGGATTGCACGTCTATACTGGCATCGCCTTGCGTAAAACTATCACTGCCCATGCCCGCACCGGCGGAAGAACTTGCTCCATCTTGGTTACTCAGATTATATCCTGCACCAATAGAAAACCCTCCACCCTCAGTTAAAGAAGCACCAATTCCCAAAGAGGAATTCTCAAAATCCTGTGAGCCGCTTGGACCAGTATATGCTCCTGCACCAACGCCTAGAGTCAGCTGTTGTGCAGATAAAGAATAGGATACAGAAGCTCCTCCGCCCATTCCCCCAAATGAGTAACTGGCTCCAACTCCAACCGAGGCATTGCCGTTGGTGTCGGCATAAGCAGAGGCACCCACATTGAATTTATCATTCAACATTTCGCCAAAAAATGCACCAGTTCCTACGGATGCTCTTACAGACCCCGATAGCCCCTGGCCTCCACCCCAACTCATCCCAACTCCTGCAGAAACCATTGACAACGAGACATCCAGAGTAATGCCATACGAAGTAGTTGTTTTCTGGTAGTTGTTAAAGTTAATACCAATGCCCCCCTTCCAATCGTCTGGTGTGCCGTTGGTAGCGCGGTTGATGGCTCCAGGGTTTAGATACCAGCCTAGGCCTACCCAGGAGGCGTCCATATC
>CAWZYX010000010.1:0-45278 GCA_963966315.1 uncultured Winogradskyella sp.
CAATAAAGGGTCATTGGAAAACAACCCAAAGCCAACAACATGATCATAAGATTGATTTTCTTCATTGAGTCTTTTTGAATTTAGTTAGTAATCAATTGGTTTTGTGTGCTCAACTAAATTCTGTAAATGAAACTCTTAAAAAAAAATTAATATAGTTAAATGTAATTTTTATATAGTTAATCTCTGAAACGCTCCCATTTAATCAACATAAACTTATCTCCAAGTTCCGTAACAATTGCACCGGCACCGGCAAGATTTTTACTATCTGAAAAATAAGCAGACAGTTCTTCCGAGTTTAAAATCCTGTAAGTTGGATGGTATTTGGAGTTATAAGGTCTTTTGATATTATATTTCCTGACCCAATTCATAATACTCACATGAGAAATACCAAGTATGCGTTCGATCTCTCGATAGGTTAAGCCTTCCAGGTAAAGCTGTAAAGCTTTGTTTACGTAGTAGTCATCAATTTTTTTTCCAAGCTTGTTAACCGTAAAATAATAACCGCAATTTTTACATTTGTAGCGTTGTCTACCACTCACAATTCCACTTTTGATATACTCTGAAGAAGCACAGTTGGGACAGGCGTTAATAGTCATATATACTATTTTAGCATAAATATATCTATTTAGCAAAAAAAATCAAAATAATTACATTCTGTTTAAACCTCTCTAAAAAGTATCTAACAAAAAAAAACGAAATTAACTTTTGATTTCGGAAAAATACCTTTTCGATGCTTCAATAACTTTTGGAGCTAAAATGACGGTTGCCACCATCGTAGGAATAGCCATTAATGCAAAAACCCCATCGATGAGGTTGATCATCATGTTAAGCGTGGTTGTCGCTCCAATAAGAATGCTGAGAATGTAGAAGTATTGATATATATTTTTGCTTTTCACCCCAAAAAGAAAAGACATGCACTTGGTCCCATAATAAGAATAGGAAAATAAAGAACTAATGCTAAAAACTAATATACAAAGCAAGAGCGCGTACTTTCCAAATATTGGCATAGCCTCATCAAAGGCGGTTGCGGTGAGACTAACCCCATTGGCATCACTGGTCTGCCATACACCTGTTACCAGAATAGCTAAAGCCGTTAAGGTACACACAATTAAAGTATCAATGGCCGGACCTAACATCGCTACAAGCCCTTCCCTAACAGGCTCATCGGTCTTTGCCGCCCCGTGTGCCATAGGAGCAGTTCCTATACCGGCTTCATTGGAGAAAGCTCCTCTTTTAATTCCATGAAGGATCAAGGCGCCCAGCACACCCCCCAGAAATGTTTGTTCATTTGGGAAATAGCTGGCAGTAAATGCATCTGTTAGTATGAGCTGGAAGTAATACCCAAGAACATCCCGGTGCGTCCATAAAATAACCCCCACTAACACAAAATACAAAAGCACCATTGTGGGTACCAAACGTGAGGCCACAGTTCCTATGCGTTTAATTCCTCCCAAAATCACGATGGCTGTGAGGGTTACAAGTACTAAACCAATCGTGACATTGGAAAACAAGCCCACTTCAACTCCATTAGGCCTTAGCAGAATGTCGTTGATGGCCTGGGTTAGCTGATTGACATTAAAAACTGGTAAGGCCCCTACCATGCCGCAGATACTAAAGAAAACAGCTAGAGGCTTCCAATTTTGTCCCAGGCCTTCAACAATAAAATACATGGGGCCTCCTTGAATTTCACCAGCAGAATCTCTCCCACGGTACAAGATGGCCAGAGTAGACGTAAAATATTTGGTAGACATCCCAATCACCGCGCTTACCCACATCCAAAAAACGGCTCCCGGTCCACCAACGGCAATAGCCACCGCCACCCCCGAAATATTGCCCATTCCCACTGTGGCAGATAAAGCAGTGGAGAGAGCCTGAAAATGCGAGATCTGACCCGGATCGTCAGGGTCGTCATATTTTCCACGCAAGACTTGGATAGCATGACCTAGATATCTAAAAGGCAGAAACTTTGATCTGATGATCAAATAGACACCTCCTCCAATTAATAAAATTAGTAAGGGCAAGCCCCAGGCAAGACTTGAGAACTCACTAAGAATTTGATCGATCTGTTTCACGGTCGCTAATATGCTAAAAAGATATGGGTCTTCACTTAAAAAGACCTCATAGTTTTACTTTTTTACCAGTCAATTTGAAAGAGTGTCATGCCTCATTATCAAGAATTGAAGTAAATATTACACATAGCTTCAATTTAAAAGTTAATTTTATCTGGTATAATCTATAAGCCAGCCACATGAATCAATACACATTGCTTTTCATTTTAAGTCTATTTTGTTGCTCATATTTCTCTTTTGCTCAACATGAGCCCACCTTCGAAGATATTCTGTCTTTACAAGCCATTAGTAATGCGCAGATATCCCCAGATGGTAATTATGTCGTGTATCAGCATCAATCTACCGATTGGGAGAACAATCGTTATGATCGCGAGCTTTGGATATCCGATCTCATGAATGATCCATTTCAATTGACCAATACCAAAGATGGCAGTAGCAGTTCACCCCAATGGTCTCACGATTCTAGATGGATTGGCTTCCTGGCAAACAGATCGGGAAAGAATCAGCTTTACGTCATCAGGCCCAATGGTGGAGAGGCGATTCAGGTGACCACCTCCGAAGAAGGGGTTTCATCATTTGAATGGTCACCAGACGGAAAAACGATCGCCTATCTTCAAAGCAAAGAGAACGAAGACAAGAAAAAAGAAGAGGACTTATATGGAGACTTTTCAGAAGATGAAATGGATTACAGCACCAATCAACTATGGACCGTTTCATTTAATACCGATAGATTAACCCGATATCCATTACCTAAAGAGCTAAAGGATTCCACCCTACAGAAAAGCTTAAAACCCAAGTTACATCTGGAAGAGTCCGCCTTTTATATCAATTCCATAAGATGGTCCCCAGATGGCAGTCAAATCGCCATCGAGCACCAACCTAATTCTAATATCACCTCCTTTTTTGACGCTGATATCTCCCTCTATACTGTTAAGGATGAATCTTTAAAAAGCCTGGTCAGCAACTCCAGTTACGATGGGCTCTTAGACTGGTCTCCGGATGGCGAGTTCATCCTGTACACCAGCAATTTAGAGGATCGCACGACTAATTTCTACGCCAATTCCCGCTATTTCAAACTTGAAATGGCTACTGAAAAAAGTGAGGAACTCGCTACCGAATTTGATGAAAACATCAACAATATACGATGGCATAAAAAGGGGATCTACGGTTTAGCACTACAGAAAACAACTAACAATTTCGTTGTAATTAATGCAGAAAATGGCCGCGTAGATATTCAACCACTTCCCAATGATATAATCTATAATTTCAGTTTAAGCGATGAAAAAATTGCTTTCACTGCCGCCAACACTATGACCCTAAGGGAAGTATTTACTACTGACTTTAGCTTTGGTACTTCAAAACAGATCACGCAATCAACGAGTCAAATCAACAATTGGCTAGTTGCACAAAGCGAGATGATCTCCTGGAAAAGTAAGGATGGTGAATTAATTGAAGGCGTGTTGCACAAACCGCAAAATTACGACCCTAGTAAAAAATATCCGCTTATGGTTGTTATCCATGGAGGGCCAGCAGGCATTTCAATGCCCGAGCCCACCCCTTCCTATGTATATCCTGTAGTACAGTGGTTGAATAAAGGAGCCCTTGTCCTAAAACCTAATTACAGAGGCTCGGCAGGATATGGTGAAGCTTTCCGGTCGTTAAATGTTAGGAATTTGGGCGTTGGCGATGCATGGGATGTTATTTCAGGGGTGGAACACCTGGAAAAGGAAGGCCTTATAGATATTGATAAGGTAGCCTCTATGGGCTGGAGCCAAGGGGGCTACATTTCAGCTTTTTTAACAACCAATTCCAATCTTTTTAAAGCTATTTCAGTGGGAGCAGGCATTTCTAACTGGATGACTTATTACGTGAATACCGATATTCATCCCTTTACTAGACAATACTTAAAAAGTACGCCATGGTCCGATGAAAAGATCTACAAGAAGACATCTCCAATGTCCAACATTACAAAGGCCTCTACCCCTACTCTCATACAGCACGGGGAGTTTGATAAGCGTGTGCCTGTTGCGAATGCTTATGAGCTGTATCAGGGTCTTCAGGATAATAATGTGCCTTCTAAACTCATTATTTACAAAGGATTTGGCCATGGTATAACTAAGCCAAAAGAACGCCTGGCGGCCACCTGGCATAACTGGCAGTGGATCAACAAATATATATGGAACGAGGAGATTGAGTTGCCAAAGGAATAAGCGGAATGATTAGTCGCTTTTAATGGTTGAAAGCACTTTTTTATTTCAATAGAGTTACCTCCTAATAAGGATCATATGGCCTACTAGTCTACCAATGTAATTCGGTCCTTAAAGCACATAATTACCTTATAAGGACATAATTAGAGCAGCTACCCTCCATAAAGTTGACCTCTGACTCCAATGTGAACTCCAAAATGAAATTCAACAAGGTTATAATAATTTTCCATTTACCGACCCGATTATCAAAACAACACTGTTGAACAGGTAAAGTTTATTTAACATACAAAGCTTTTTCTGCAAATAACTTTTTTGTTATTTACCAATCATAGTTACTGGTAAATGGACAGTTATTACATTTTTGTTCTAGTTCTCCTCTTCTTTTTAGCCATATCCGACCTTATTGTAGGTGTTAGTAATGATGCGGTTAATTTTTTAAACTCGGCCATCGGGTCGAAAGTTACTTCCAGACGAAATATCATGATCGTCGCAAGTCTGGGCATACTTGTTGGAGCTACTTTTTCAAGTGGAATGATGGAAGTTGCGCGTAAGGGTGTATTCAATCCGGAATACTTTATGTTTTCCGAAATCATGATTGTTTTTATCGCAGTGATGATTACAGACATCATTTTGCTTGACCTGTTTAATACCTTTGGAATGCCAACTTCTACAACGGTTTCCATCGTATTTGAGCTTCTGGGGGCTGCAGTGGCCGTTTCTACAATAAAGATACTAGATTCAGAGTCATCCATTCAAAATCTGGAAAACTATATTAACTCCTCAGGAGCCATTATCATTATATCGGGGATCTTTATATCGGTTCTTATTGCGTTCGCTATCGGGGGTATTGTTCAATATTTCTCTCGACTTTTATTTTCATTCAATATTGAAAAATCGGGATTTTGGGTTCTTTTCATTTGGTCTGTTAGTGCCATGACTGCTTTAAGTTATTTTCTCTTGCTAAAAGGGGTTTCAGGAGCATCATTTATTTCTGCATATTTCGCCTCCTCTATCCAGGAGCAAATGTTCAAGACTTTAATTAGTTCCTTTTTCTTTTGGGGGATTCTGCTGTTTGTATTCCACAAGATTTTCAACATTAACATTTTAAAAGTGGTAGTCTTATTTGGGACTTTCGCATTGGCCATGGCCTTCTCGGGAAATGATCTTGTTAATTTTATTGGAGTACCCATTGCAGGACTGGAATCTTACACGGCCTGGAAGGCTTCTGGATTTACGGCCAATTCTTACGCCATGACGATTTTACTGGAGCCTGTTCGATCGAAAACCTACATGCTGCTCGGAGCAGGGCTGATCATGATATTAACCCTTTGGTTTTCTAAAAAGGCAAGATCTGTTACCGAAACTGAAGTGAATCTTGGAAGACAAAGTGAGGGTAACGAACGATTCAAGCCTAACCTGCTGTCTAAAGGCATTGTTCGATATTCACTGACCTTAAATGAGCAGATCATTAATTCATTGCCTAAGTCCTGGTTAAAAAAAGCCGAAAATCAATTTGTTCTTAATGATTCAACTACCCTTAAATCAAGTAATCACAACAAACCCGCCTTTGATTTGATCAGAGCTTCAGTTAACTTAACTGTTGCCAGTATATTAATCGCCCTAGCCACTTCATTTAAATTACCCTTAAGCACCACTTATGTTTCGTTTATGGTAGCTATGGGGACTTCCTTGGCGGATAGAGCCTGGGGACGTAATAGTGCTGTTTTCAGAATTGCCGGGGTCCTTAATGTGATTGGAGGTTGGTTTGTTACTGCTTTGTTGGCATTTAGTGCCTCGGCCATTTTTGCAAGCCTTATTTACTTCTTTGATCTGAAAGCCATCATTTTCTTGGTGCTTACCGCTGTTGTATTAATTACAAGAACATTTATTCTTCACAGTAAAAAAGCTAAACAGAAAAAAGCCGAGGAGGAATTCTCAAAAAGGAACCAAACAATCCATTTTGCGGAGAGTCTTAGAGAAACAGCCACAAACGTATCTCAGACCCTTGAGATGATAAAAAATGCCTATTACAATGTGCTTGAGGGTGTTCTTTCCGACACTGTCCAGCCTCTTAAAACGGCTAAACAGTCTATTAAAGATCTGTATGCAAAACAAGAACAATTGCGCCAGCAACTTTTTATACTTATCAAGAGGCTTGATGACAATGCTACGAATTCGGGGAAATTGTACATCCTGGCGCATGATCTTGAGCAGGACATTGTTCAGTCTATCACATTGATAGTTGATACCTGTACTGAGTATGTTGAAAACAGACTGGACCCGGTGAATATTGAACATCAAAAGACACTTAAAGCGCTTCAGACAGATGTTTTAGGTTTTATTGATGACCTAATTGATAGCATAACTCAACAAGATATTTCGCAGATCGATGAACACCTCTCAGAGAAGAAACTACTACTCGATAAAATTGACAATTACCTTGAAGATCAGATTCAAACCATTAAGATGGGATCTAATTCAATGAGAGAGAGTTCCCTTATTCTCACGATTATACTAGAGACCAAAGACCTTATTGCTGTTGCAACAAGGTTTTCAAAATTATACTATAGAATCAGTAGCAATAGGGACAGTGGCTAATTAGGAAAAACCAATAAAGGCACCATAGAAGAAAAGGCTACCTTTTTTACCACGGGTTCACGGAATAAGCGCTCCAGAAAACTATGCCTCTTATAGTGTAAAGCAATCAAATCACTTTTGTGGTTCAAAGCATAATCCACAATTGCGTCTGAAACCTTTGCTGTTTTTTTTAGCTCTACATAAGCTGTATTAACTGTATTTAGGAGGAGTAATAAATCATCTTTTATCTTTTGTTCAGAAGCGGAAAGGCCCTGATGCCCCTCATTCACTTTAATTATATCGAGTTGAAAACTCCATAATCTATGGAGCAACATCAGAGATTTAAGATTATTTTCGGTGAACTCATATTTAAATGCTGTAGCAATAACTACTTTGCCCAATCCATTTAATTCGATGCTCTCAGGAACCGCTATAACCGGGATCGTTCTAATTTTTTTAATAGCACTTACCGTATTACTTCCAAGGAATATTTCTTTGGCTCCGGTTGCACCTTGAGTGCCCATTATAATAAAATGAAAGTCCCCAGCTTTAGTTTTATTCTCTAATACTTCAGTTAAGGATCCGATTTCGACAGAGCAGGAAAGTTGATCGTCTTCTTTAAGCTGGGAAACAAGTGGTTTAGACCATTCTTTCATTTCTGCCTCAAGGGCCAAGCTCTTATCAGCAAAAAGCTCGTGATCCATACCTGAACCCACTTCATCAGCCAGAGTTATATTAGGATTGTAGGCATGAACAAAATGACACTGAATGGCTTGGGATTTAAAAATCCTCAAAGTAAAAATAAAAGCCTGCGTACTATAATCCGAATAATCCGTAGGAATTAGGACTTTAATCATCATATGAACCAATTGCAATACTCAACATGAATTTACCGAAAAAAAGCGGAATAACATATTATGATTAGGTTAAGTCTCTCAATTAAACTTGCAAATATTCTAAACAGAATATAAAGTAACTTTGCACACCTAAGTTTCTGAATATGCACAATCATACTGATTACGAGTCCAACGAACTCATTGATCGCCTGCCCAAACACCTCAAGCAGTTTATCAAACCTCAGAATTACGAAGACTACACCCCAATTAATCAGGCGGTCTGGCGTTATGTGATGCGCAAAAACGTGGCGTACTTGTCGACTGTTGCACATGGTTCATATCTGGAGGGTCTTCAAAAAACCGGAATTGATCTTGAACAAATTCCAAGTATGTATGGCATGAACCGCATTCTTAAGGAAATTGGATGGGCGGCCGTGGCGGTGGATGGGTTTATTCCGCCCAATGCCTTCATGGAATTTCAGGCCTATAAGATTTTGGTGATAGCCTCAGACATCCGGCAACTTGAAAATATAGAATATACCCCAGCGCCGGATATCATTCACGAATCAGCCGGTCATGCGCCAATCATTGCCAATCCGGATTATGCAGAATACCTGAGACGATTTGGGGAAATTGGATCTAAGGCCATTTTAAGCAAATACGACATTGACCTTTACGAGGCTGTTAGAAAACTATCCATATTGAAAGAAGCTGAAGGCACCCCGGAAGCCAGTGTCAAGGAGGCTGAAGATGCCGTTAATTATCTACAGAACCAAAAAGTGGAACCCTCCGAAATGGCCCAGATTAGAAATTTACACTGGTGGACTGTTGAATATGGCCTTATAGGTGATTTGAAAGCACCTAAGTTATATGGCGCTGGTTTATTGTCTTCAATAGGAGAAAGTAAATCTTGTCTAAAACCGGAGGTTGAGAAACTGCCCTACTCCATTGAAACAGCGCGTAAGGATTTTGACATTACCAAACCCCAACCACAGTTGTATGTAACCCCAGATTTCTCTTATCTGATGCAGGTCCTTGAGGAATTTGCAAATGGAATGAGCCTGCGAAAAGGTGGCAGTAAAGGCCTGCAGAAATTAATTGACTCCCATAGGGTTGGAACGATTGAATTAAGTACTGGTCTCCAGATCTCAGGGTTGTTTTCTGATTTAATACTGAACGAGGATAGAGAGGTAGTGTTCTTTAAAACAAAAGGACCAACAGCTCTTTCCTTCAGGGACAAAGAGCTGATTGGACATGGAACCAGGCAGTATCCGGATGGTTTCTGTTCTCCTCTGGGAAAATTAAAAAATATCAATCTCGCCATTGAAGACATGGGCCCTGTAGATCTCAAAGCATACAATTTTTATGATGGGAAATGGTTATCCTTTGAGTTTGAAAGCGGGATAAAGGTAGAAGGGCTCAATGTTACGGGCATCAGAAATATTCAGGGCAAGCTTATGCTCATAAGACTGACTGATTGCACGGTTACATATAAAGACCAAACTCTGTTCTCCCCTGCTGAAGGTGATTTTGATATGGTGGTGGGTAAATCCATTGTTTCTGCTTTTGCTGGTGCTGCTGACCCAAATTCGTTCCCCAACCTGTATGAGGTTTCTATAACAAAAACCATTCAACCAAAGCTCAATGAGAACAATCAAAAACTTGAAGCTTTGTTTCAGGAAGTTCGCCAATTAAGAGAACAGGAAACTGAGATTGATCCTACCGTGCTTCAGGAACTCATATCGAGAGCTGAAAAGCTCAATAAAAACTGGCTCTTATATCTAGAACTGTACGAACTGGCTTCAAACGATCGCACGAAACAAACTTTACTGGAAGCCCTTAATGAGATAAAGAAAGATCGGCCACAGCTGGCAGGGCTTATTGAGGATGGTCTTATTCAGGTCAAGACCTCTCAGGTCAGATGAAAAACGGTATTTTTAGCCACATTTTACAATTAATTGGAAGCTAAGAAAAGACTCTTTTTTATCGACGCCATAAGGGCTTTTGCCATTTTAATGATGCTTCAAGGACATTTTATTGATACCCTACTCGATCCTTTCTACAGAAATATGGAAAGTGTGGGGTTTCAAGTATGGTCCTATTTCAGAGGAATTACGGCGCCTACTTTTTTTACAATATCCGGATTGATTTTTACATTCCTTCTCTTAAATGCCAAAAAGAAAGGGCACCTAAAACAAAGAATGATCAAAGGATTTTGGCGGGGGCTCATGCTCATTGGCATTGGCTATGCATTGAGAATTCCACTTTTTCAATGGCTTAAATTAGAATTTAGTAATAGCTTTTTCATTGTGGATGTGCTTCAGGTGATAGGATTATCGCTTATCATCGTCGTAGTTACCTACCAATTATTGCTGCGGAAAACCCTCTTGTTTTCCCTGTTCATGTTTAGCCTTTCAACAATGATCTTTTTGACAGAACCACTTTATCGAAACCTTGAACTGCCGTTTCTCCCAGTTGCATTGGCGAACTATTTTAGTACATCCAATGGTTCCGTATTTACATTAATCCCCTGGTTTGGGTATATGGGTTATGGCGCATTTATCGCTACTATTTTTTATCGCTACTTCCATGCTAAACATTTTAAACCTGCGATTATTACAGGGTTAAGTATACTTGGTGTTTTATTAATATTCTATTCAAGTTATACACTAATTTGGATGCATAAACTAATTGATATAAAGGTATTTAAAGAAGCAGCTTATTTTAATTATTTATTTACAAGACTAGGAAATGTACTCCTATTGTTTGCTCTTTTTTATTTACTTGAAAATTCTCTTAAAAAACCCCTGATTCTAAAAATTGGACAGAAGACCTTATCCATTTATGTGATTCATTTCATCATCATCTACGGAAGTTTTACTGGTTTTGGACTCAACCGCTTGATCGGCAAAACTCTAGGTCCTTATGAGGCCGTTTTAGGAGCTTTATTATTTTTAACAGTGGTTTGCTTTCTTTCGTTTTACTATATGAAGCCAAATGAATTTGTGTACAAGCAGTTTAGAAGATGGATGGATCAACCCACAGAGGCTTAGACACTCTATTATTTGTAGTTTTCAAACCAACTGAATTGTTCTTCGATGATCCTGTCTTTTTCAGTTTTTAGAAAATCTAGATAGGCCTCAGCGGTTGGAGAAAGGTTTTTGGCTTTGAGCCAGATCAAATGCCAGTGAGAAACTATCGGTAATCCTTTAAAAGGCAATATTTGAAGCTCGTTGTTCATTAGAGCACTCTTAATGCCAATAACAGGCATGATAGAAAGCCCCAAACCTGCAATAACCGCCTGTTTTAATGCCTCATTAGAAGTGAGCGTCATTTTTTTCTGTGTCGGCAGGTTATTCCTGCTGAGGAATTGTTCCATGGCATTACGTGTTGCAGAACCTTCTTCCCGATAAATAAGCGGGTGTTCTTGGAACATTTTATCCCTGGCAGATTTAGAGTCAAAGTTAAAGCGTGTACTAGCGGTTAAAAACAGTTTATTTTGCATTAACTGAACTTTGTTTAGTTTCAGATGTTTTGGAATCACCGACACTAGCGAGAAGTCTACTTCATTGTTTTCCAGGCTTCTAACCACCCTCGATTTATTGGTGACATCCAAAACCAGATCTACTCCTTTATTGGACTTCATAAAATCGGATAAAAAATATGGAATTACATATTTACCTGTCGATACCACTGAAATCTTTAAACGGCCTGCAAGCTGTCCCTGAAATGACATCGTCTTGTAATTGATCGCCTCTACTTCATTGATTATTTTTTCAGCGGCTTCGGCTATTTCTTTTCCAAAATCTGTAATGTAAAGTTGTCGCCCCACTACTTCAGTCAAAGGAATTGAAAACTGATCCTGAAATTTTTTTAACTGAATGGATACAGCTGGTTGAGTGAGGTAAAGCGCCTCTGAAGCTTTGGTAATGCTCCGTTCCTGTACAATTTTTAAAAAGATCTGAAGCTGGTGCAGGGTATAATTCATAATAATGATTTATGCTTTTTATAACAAAGATAAATAATCGTTAAGTATTTTTGTACATGTCAATCAAAGCTGGTCAATTATTTTTAACTTCGTTGAAATCCGTACGGTATGAGCACACCAGCATCCAGCACAATCTCTGAGTACCTTCAAATTATAGTGGGAGTAGTATTGGCCAGCCTTGGGTTAAAGGCCTTCCTCTTGCCTAATGGTTTTCTGGATGGCGGAGTGACTGGAATCGCTATTTTACTGAGCGAACTTACTTCCATGGACATATCTGTTCTTTTAGTGATCATCAGTTCCCCCTTTCTGGTGCTGGCTTGGTTTACCGTTTCTAAAAAAATTGTGGTTAAATCCATTCTCTCTATTGTTGGAGTGGCAGTAATGATACATTTTGAAAATTTTGAGGCTGTGACCAATGACAAATTGCTTATTGCCATTTTCGGAGGTCTTTTTCTGGGAGCAGGTATTGGACTGGCTGTAAAAAACGGAGCAGTTTTGGATGGTTCTGAGATCCTTGGCGTCTACATAAATAACAAATTCGGCGTAAGCATTGGCAAAGTCATTCTTTTATTCAATACTATTCTTTTTACCATCACCGCACTCATACTTTCTACTGAAGTAGCTATGTATTCCATTCTGACCTACCTGGTAACGGCCAAAATCATTGATTTTATGATCGAAGGGTTTGAGGACTACGTGGGATTAATGATCGTCAGCAAAAAAATAGATCAAATGGAGGAGTCACTCATGAATGAAATTGGTACGGGTATTACGGTTTATCAGGGCAAGCGTGGATTTGGTCGCACTGGTAAACAGGAACATATGGATATTATCCATTTGGTCATTAATAGAATAGACATCAGAAGAACTTACAATACCATACAGGAAATTGACGAACAAGCCTTTGTCATTGAATTTGATGTAAATCTGGTCAAAGGAGGTGTTTTGCGGCAATATCTGGCCAATAAAAAAAGTACAAGCCTTTTCCAATCCCCTAGCTGAAAACGGCGTCAATTCCTTATCCCTTTTTTAATTGAATAATCTTAATTTGGCTATTTTTGCACTGCAAAATTTTAACGTCGAGATTAACTGTTCATAATTATAATAGAGTAACTAATGAAAAAAACTGCCTTATACGATACCCATAAGAAGCTAGGTGCTAAAATGGTACCATTTGCTGGATTTGAAATGCCTGTTCAGTATGAAGGGGTTAACATTGAGCACGAAACTGTAAGGAATAGTGTTGGTGTATTTGACGTATCTCATATGGGTGAGTTTCTGATTGAAGGACCCCGTGCCTTGGATTTAATTCAAAAAGTAACAAGTAATGATGCTTCCAAACTAAATATTGGCAAAGCGCAGTATAGCTGTATTCCAAATGATAAGGGAGGAATAGTTGATGACCTTATTGTGTATCGGATTAAGGAAGAAACGTATTTATTGGTGGTAAATGCCAGTAATATCAAGAAAGACTGGGATTTTATTACTTCCAAAAATTCAGTTGGTGCAGACCTTCGTGATTTAAGCGATGAGTATTCCCTGTTAGCCATTCAAGGGCCCAAGGCCGTTGAGGCCATGCAAGTGCTCTCTAGTCTTGATCTGTACCAAATAGGATTTTACAACTTCATTATTGGCGATTTTGCCGGGGTTGACGATGTGATCATTTCAGCAACCGGCTACACAGGAAGTGGAGGATTTGAAATTTATTGTAAAAACTCCGACGTACAACAAATTTGGGATAAGGTTATGGAAGCGGGAAAACCATTTGGTATTAAACCTATTGGTTTGGCAGCAAGGGACACCTTGCGGTTGGAAATGGGGTATTCCTTGTACGGAAATGATATAGACGATTCTACGTCGCCCTTTGAAGCAGGCCTGGGATGGATCGTGAAATTCACGAAGGAATTTACCAATTCGGAGAGTTTGTCAAAGCAGAAAAAAGAAATACTAAAAAGAAAACTTGTGGCTTTTGAGTTAACCGAAAAGGGCATTCCAAGAAGGGGCTATGATATTGTGGATTCCAATGAAAATGCCATTGGCAAAGTGACTTCGGGAACGATGTCTCCATCATTGAAAAAAGGGATAGGCTTGGGCTATGTGTCACCTGATTTTGCAGAATTTGGTACCACCATTTACATTAAGGTACGCAAGAAAAAAATTGCAGCCAAAGTTGTTAAATTGCCTTTTTACAAACCCAAAACCTGAAAATGCAATCTGCCCCACCAAAATATCGAATTCTTATTTTAGGCGCTAGTGGATTTCTTGGAAATGCCCTATATAAGGAGCTTTGTCCCTACTTCAAAACATTCGGTACTTATTTCACCTCAAAAAAGGAGTTTGAATCAAATCAACAGTTCATCGAGTACAATCTGGAGGAAGATGATATTTACGAAATTCTGAATGCTACGCGCCCGGATGTCGTTATCTCTTCGCTGCGTGGAGATTTTAATGCACAAACTATTGCCCATCAGCACCTGTGTGAGTATGCGGAGGAAACAGGTTGCAAGGTCATTTTTTTGTCTTCTGCAAATGCCTTTGACGCCTACAGTAAGTATCCCAGCTATGAATTGGATAAAACTTTGAGTCATAGCATCTACGGTCATTTTAAGATTAAAATAGAAAATATGCTTTTAAGGCTTCCAAAAAAAAAAAAAGGTAGCCATCATTAGATTACCAATGGTATTTGGAAAAAACTGTCCTAGAATTCAACAACTTAAAAGTCATATTCAGAACAAATCGGCGGTTGAGGTATTTCCTAATCTCATTATGAATGTAACCATGGACAGTAAATTGACGCAACAGATCCATTACATCATCAACAGGAATAAAAGTGGTATTTTTCATCTTGGAAGCACGGATCTTGTACATCACGATGATTATATCAAAGAATTACTTGATTTTTTAAGCCCCGACAAAGTCCAGCTAAAACATGTATACACGACCAATGAAGAGCGTTATCTGGCCGTGTTGCCTAAATACAATAAACTGCCCAAACACCTTCAGATCACCAGCCAGAGTATTTTAGAAGAATTCGCAAAGTTATAGGTTGATTGACTTCATCATATTTATTACATTCGTTATATTAAAATAACCATCCATGAATAAACTTTCAGCAGAAGATATCGAGAAGAAATTATTGCGTTTTCCAGATTGGATTTATGAAAACGACGCCCTTCACGCCGAGTTTGAATTTGAGACATTTAAAGATTGTTTTAGTGCCATGTGCCGAATCGCTTTTGAATGCGAATCCATGAACCATCATCCCAACTGGTCTAATGTCTACAACGTACTGAGCATTAGTTTGTCTACACATGAGGCTGGGGGAGTGACCGATAAAGATTTTAAATTGGCTGAGGCGATTGAATCCATTGTCGAAGAGGACGAAGACTAAAAATACAGTGGCTTCGGCCATAAATACTTTAAGATAATCGTATGGGAAGAGCTTTTGAGTTTAGAAAAGCACGTAAGCTAAAACGATGGTCTGCGATGAGCAAGGCCTTTACAAGAATTGGTAAAGATATAGTCATTGCTGTTAAGGAAGGGGGGCCAGATCCGGACAGCAACTCAAAACTGAGGGCTGTCATACAAAACGCCAAGTCTGTGAATATGCCTAAGGACAATATTGAGCGCGCCATAAAAAGGGCCTCTGATAAGTCTTTAGGAGATTATAAAGAAGTTGTTTTTGAGGGATATGCACCTCATGGAATTGCCATTTTGGTTGAAACGGCTACTGACAATAACACACGCACTGTAGCCAATATAAGAAGCTATTTCAATAAGTGTGACGGTAGTCTGGGAACCTCCGGAAGTGTTGTGTTTATGTTTGACCACACTTGTAATTTCCGAATTCCTGCCGACGATATAGACCCTGAAGAATTGGAACTGGAGCTAATTGATTTTGGCGCAGAGGAAGTTTTTGTGGATGATGATGGCATTCTCATCTATGCACCTTTTGAAAGTTTTGGAGCCATTCAGTCCGAACTGGAGAGCAGAGGCATTGAAATATTGTCATCGGGATTTGAGCGGATACCTCAGGTTACCAAAAAATTAACACCGGAAGAAGCCGCCGATGTTGAAAAACTATTAGAGAAAATAGAGGAAGATGATGATGTGCAGAATGTATATCACACGATGGATGAATCGTCTTCAGATTCCAATTAGATAGAATTGAGATAATTCAATACGTTTCGTTCAATTCGCTCTTCAATACCACTCACGTCGGCTTTGACAAAAGTTTCACCGGTGATGTTCTCGTACAACTCAATATAACGTTCGCTAACCGTTTGAATATATTCATCAGACATTTCAGGTACCGTCTGTCCTTCCTTTCCCTGAAAGCCATTTGATATAAGCCACTGACGTACAAACTCTTTTGACAATTGTTTTTGCGCTACTCCCCTTTTCTGACGCTCTTCATAACCGTTGGCATAAAAATAGCGCGACGAATCGGGTGTATGAATCTCATCAATGAGAACGATGGTTCCGTCTTTCGTTTTACCAAACTCATACTTAGTGTCGACCAAAATTAAACCTCTTTCAGCTGCAATCTCAGAACCTCGCTGAAAAAGCTTTCTGGTATATGCTTCAAGAACGGAATAATCGGCTTCTGATACAATACCCCGTTTTATGATATCTTCCCTTGAAATGTCCTCATCATGATCGCCTTCTTCAGCCTTTGTAGCGGGAGTAATTATCGGCTCTGGAAACTTATCATTTTCCATCATCCCTTCTGGCATAGGTACCCCGCATAGAAGACGCTTACCAGTCTTGTATTCTCTGGCGGCATGACCCGACATATAACCCCTTATGACCATTTCAACCTTAAATGGCTGACACAAATGCCCCACTGCTACGTTTGGGTCTGGACTTGCCAGTAGCCAATTTGGCACTATATCCTTGGTCGCATGCATCATTTTTGTGGCGATCTGATTGAGGATTTGTCCTTTGTACGGTATACCTTTTGGCATAACGACATCGAAAGCACTTAAACGATCTGTGGCAATCATTACCAAAATATCGTCATTGATATTGTATACCTCCCTTACTTTTCCTTTATAGACACTCTTCTGGTTTGGGAAATTAAAATTTGTAGAGGTAATTGAATTCTTCATGGTCTGTTATATTGAGAACAGAATTAATCTGTTAATCTCTATTTTCAATATTCTTGTAAGCAGAGATGATTTTCTTAACAAGCTTATGCCGGATCACATCTTTATCATCCAGAAATACAATCCCTACACCATCCACATTTTTAAGAATGAGCAGTGCTTCTTTTAATCCTGATATGGTACGTCTCGGAAGGTCTACCTGACCGGGGTCTCCGGTTAGTAAAAACTTTGCGTTCTTACCCATACGGGTTAAGAACATTTTCATTTGATTATGGGTAGTATTTTGGCCTTCATCGAGAATAACAAATGCATTATCCAGAGTGCGTCCTCGCATAAATGCCAGTGGAGCTATTTGTATGGTACCGTTCTCGATAAAGTTTGCAAGCTTTTCGGCTGGAATCATGTCGCGCAGAGCATCGTACAGTGGTTGCATATAAGGATCTAGTTTTTCCTTTAAGTCACCAGGCAACAATCCTAAATTTTCTCCAGCCTCAACCGCCGGTCTGGATAAAATAATACGTTTAACTTCCTTATTCTTAAGTGCCTGAACAGCCAATGCAACTCCTGTGTACGTTTTCCCTGTACCAGCCGGACCAATAGCGAATACCATGTCGTTTCTTCGCATACTTTCAACCATCTTTCTTTGGTTGGCCGTCTCGGCTTTAATGATGCGACCACCCACTCCATGCAAAATCACATCTCCATTTTGTCGGTGACTGTTATGCTCATCAGAGCTTCCACCCGACAATACCCTTTCTATACTATTTTCATCAAGCTTATTGTACTTTCCAAAATGCATCATTAGCTTGGTCATGCTTCGATCGAATTCTTCAAGCATGTCTTCATCTCCGTAAGCCTTTATTTTATTTCCCCTGGCAACGATTTTAAGCTTTGGATAGTATTTTTTAAGGAGGGCGATATTGACATTTTGTGCACCAAAAAACTCTTTCGGTGATATCTCTTCTAGTTCAAGAATAAGTTCATTCAAAGGCAAGGAATTTTTGATCAATAAATCTACTGAGTTTTATTAGATTTGTTACCCAGCAAAACTAATCATTTTAGCATAGCATTACCCAAAAAAATATCAACAATTCACTAATGCCAATTATAACCTTAACCACTGATTTTGGGGAAAAAGATCATTTTGCTGGCGCTATTAAAGGAGCTATTTACAGCGAGCTCTCCGATGTAAAAATTGTTGATATTTCTCATTCCATTGCGCCCTTCAATATAGGAGAAGCTGCTTACATCATTCAAAATGCCTACAAAAGCTTCCCTAAAGGAAGTATACATATAATTGGCATTGATTCTGAATTAAACCCCGAAAATAAACATATTGCCATACATCTTGATGATCATTATTTTATCTGTGCAAATAATGGGATTATGAGCATGATCTGTCAGGAAATAGCTCCACATAAAATTGTTGAAATAAATATTCACGACAAAGTTGAAACCAGCTTTCCAGTATTGGATGTTTTCGTTAAAGTGGCATGTCATATTGCAAGAGGTGGCACTTTAGAGGTCATAGGTAAAATAATCGACCACATAAAACCTATTAAGAACCTTATACCTTTTGTAAATGACGACAAAACCCAAATTATTGGTAATGTCATTTATATTGATAACTATGGTAACGTAGTGACGAACATCAAAAAATCATTTTTTGAATCGATTCAAAAAACAAGGGACTTCGAAATCTCAGCAAGGAGTTACAAGTTCAAAACTATTTTCAAGAAATACAGTGATATTGTAAATTTTGATATTTCTGAGGATCGCAGAAATGATGAAGGTCGAAAAATGGTTGTTTTCAACGCCTCAAACTACCTTGAAATTGCAGTGTACAAAAGCAATAGTAATACTGTTGGAAGCGCTTCCACCTTGCTTGGCTTAAAACTAATGGACACGGTAACTGTGAGTTTCTCTAAAACATAAGACTAGAAGTGTTAGTAAGAATTGTAAAAATGACATTCGATCCGGTCAAGATCGAGGATTTCTTAGCTAATTTTAACGCTAATAAAAAAGCTATACGCAATTTCGAGGGTTGTAAACATTTAGAGCTCCTTCAGGACGCAGATGATAGTAATGTTTACTTTACCTACAGCCATTGGCTTTCTAAAGATCATCTTGAAAGCTACAGGAGTTCGGCCCTATTTAAAGAGGTCTGGTCAAGAACCAAACCGCTGTTTTTGGAAAGGCCTCAAGCATGGAGCATTCATCAAGTGATGATGGTTGCAAAAAATTAAAAACTTATGATCGCGATACTCAAAAAAGAGATACATACTTTTTTTGCCTCGCCAATTGGCTATTTGGTTATTGGCGTATTTTTAATACTAAATGGACTTTTTTTGTTCCTATTCAAGGGAGAGTTTAATCTATTGGATAATGGTGTGGCAAGCTTGTCATCCTTCTTTCAGCTAGCTCCCTGGGTTTTTATTTTTCTTGTACCTGCTATTTCCATGCGTAGCTTCAGTGATGAAATGAAACAAGGTACCTTAGAGCTTTTGCTCACAAAGCCCATTTTACCCCTTGGCATTGTAATGGGAAAATTTTTAGGAGTATTCTTTCTCGTCTTGCTGGCTTTGGTACCCAGTCTGCTCTATGTTTTTACAATATACACTCTGGGAACACCACAAGGTAATATTGACCTTGGGGTTACCTTTGGGTCTTATTTCGGGCTTTGTTTTTTGATTATGGCCTACACCTCTATTGGTGTGTTCGCTTCTTCTCTCACCAACAATCAAATTGTCGCCTTCCTTCTCAGTGTTTTTGTTTGCTTTTTCATGTACTTTGGATTCGAGGGTATTGCAACCGTCCCGACCTTAAATGAACTGGTGAACTGGGAACGCTTTGGCATTGCAGCACACTTTAAAAGCATGGGGCGAGGTGTTATTGATACAAGAGATTTGGTTTATTTTGTGAGTGTTTCGGGCTTTTTCATTGCTTTGACCACCAGAAAAATAAATACGCATTAGTTCATGGTTATCACATTTACCCTCGTACTATTCTTGTGCCTGAATTTTGTGCTGCTTTACCTTTTTCTAAAAACAATAGATCATCGCAAGTGGTTGGCCCTTCTGTTGAGTGCAGTGCTAACACCTGTAATGTATTTTTACGTGTTCTACCCCTTTTTGAATATCATAAGCAGTTATCACCACCAAAAACACTTCACCTCAGAGGCTTGGAAAGACCGTCCAGATCTACGTTACGAAATGATTGACCAGATGATCACCTCTAAAGAATTACAAGGTATTACCAAGAAAGAAGCCCAAGACCTGTTTGGACCAGCCGAATGGTTTAGCTGGGATAACACGTTAAAACAGCACGACAGCACCAAGTGGAACTATGGCTTGGGGATAGAACCCGGAGCTTTTAACACAATGAAAACCAATGCCCTGATTGAATTTGAAGAGGGGCGCCTTTCCGATATTTCAAGTTATAAAGAAGAAATAACCTATGATGCCAAAGATCCATAAATCTGCTATTTTATATACAATCATTGCATTCATAATTGCTGTAGGTTTGAACATACTGAGCGGTGTGGCTTTTTTACGTTTTGATTTTACTAAAGATCAACGCTATACCTTATCATCATCTGTAAAACAGCTTATATCAACTACCGACTCACCCTTGATCATCGATGTATTTCTGACCGGAAACACCCCTTCTGAGTTTCGCTTGTTGAGAGATGAAACAGAGCAGTTGATCGAGGAGTTTCAGGTAGTCAACAAACAGATCAAAGTTAATTATATCGATCCACTGAAAGATGATGCTACTAGAGAGCGCAATATTGAGGAGCTAACAAAAAGTGGACTAAAGCCTTACGTAAACAGTACAATGGTTAGTGGTAAAGCTTCCCAGGAACTGATTTTTCCATGGGCCTTCGCCAGTTACCGTGAGCAAACGGTGGCCATCCCACTCATGAAAAGAAGTATCACTGAGGATCTTGATACCCAGATAGCAAATTCAGTTCAACAACTGGAATATTCTTTTGCTGATGGTTTTAGAAAAATACTTCAACCCAAATCCCGTAAAATTGCGATATTAAAGGGTAATGGGCAATTAGCAGACATCTACATAGCAGATTTCTTAAAAACACTTCAGCCCTATTACAATCTCGCCCAATTCACATTAGATAGTGTGGCCACTAATCCGAATAAAACACTTAAAAACCTACGTGAATTTGACCTCATAATCTCAGCCAAACCAACAATAGCTTTTAGTGAGGAAGAAAAACTGGTCCTTGATCAGTACACCATGTCTGGTGGAAAAAGCATATGGCTCACTGAATCCATGATTATGGACAAGGATAGCTTATACAGTGCTTCAGGTAGCTCTGTATCAGTCCAGAGAGATCTGAACCTAACAGATTTTTTCTTCAAGTATGGTGTTAGGATAAACCCGAATCTGGTAAAAGATCTTTATTCAGCACCGATAACATTAGCCATTGGCGAAGGAAGCCAGGCCCAGTTTCAACCGGTACAATGGCAGTATTCTCCGCTGTCACAGTCAGATAATCGACACCCAGTAAACAGGAACGTAGATTTAGTAAAGTTTGATTTTGCCAGTTCGATAGACACCTTGAAAAACGACACTGAGAAAACGGTCTTACTTCAGAGCTCTGAGAAATCTAAATTAGAAGGACCACTTCAAACCATTTCGTTAAATTCAGTGACTCAAGCTCCTGATGTGGATACCTATACAGCCGGAAGACAACATCTTGCTGTGTTGCTTGAAAATGATTTTAAATCTGTTTACAGCCAAAGAATTCTGCCTTTTAAAGTTGAGGAGTTTAAGGACAGTAGTGAAGGTCCTGCCAAAATACTGGTGGTTTCTGACGGAGATATTATAAAAAACGAAGTTTCAAGAACTGGCCCTTTGGAACTGGGCTTTGATCGATTTACAGGGAGAACATTTGGAAATAAAGAGTTTATGCTCAATGCAGTAAATTACATGCTTGATGATAAGGGTTTAATCGATTTAAGATCAAAGGATATTTCCATTGCATTTCTGGACCCGGAAGAAATTGAGGACAATAAATTAAAGTGGCAACTGTTTAATATTGCTTTGCCCCTGCTTCTGCTTCTTTTATTTGGTTTAGGATTTAATTATCTAAGGAGAAAATTATATTCTGCACACTCCTGACAAAGAGGGATGTTGATGTAAAAAACAGCATGTTGTTTGTTAATAAGTTTCTTTCGTCATACTCCTTGGAAAGGATATATTTGTAAGATTATTATTTTACTTATAACAGGTTTTCAATGAAATTTATCGTATCGAGCACATATCTTTTAAAGCAGTTACAAATACTTGGCGGTGTCATCAATAATAACAATACCTTACCCATATTAGATAATTTTTTATTCGAGCTTAGTCATTCTGAACTCACCATCTCAGCGAGTGATCTGGAAACGACCATGTCTACAAAGATTGAAGTCGAAAGTGATTCTGAAGGAAATGTGGCCTTGCCGGCGCGATTACTTTTAGATACCTTAAAAACCTTTCCTGAACAACCATTAACCTTTGTTGTAGAGGATAATAATACCGTAGAAATCAGTTCCAGTCATGGGAAATATGCTCTGGCTTATGCAGATGGTGCTGAATTTCCAAAATCAGTGGCACTTGAAGATCCAATGGCTACCACGATAATGGGCGATTTACTGGCCACAGCTATCAGTAAGACTATCTTTGCTGCCGGAAATGATGATCTCAGACCAGTGATGAGTGGGGTGTTTTTCCAATTTCATACAGATGGACTCACTTTTGTGGCAACAGACGCCCACAAATTGGTCAAGTATTCAAGAACGGACATAACGGCTAGTGATGCAGCCGAATTTATCATGCCCAAAAAACCACTTAATTTACTTAAAAACATCCTCGCCGGAAATGAAGATGATGTTCTGATCGAATACAATGAAACAAATGCTAAATTCACATTTAACCATACGGAATTGATTTGTCGACTGATCGATGGAAAATATCCGAATTACGAGGCTGTTATTCCAAAAGAAAATCCGAATAAGCTGGTTATTGATCGGACTCAATTCCTTAATTCGGTGAAACGGGTGAGTATTTTTTCTAATAAAACAACCCACCAAATCAGGCTTAAAATTGCTGGAGCCGAATTAAACATCTCTGCAGAAGACATTGACTACAGCAATAAGGCCGAAGAGCGATTGAGCTGTGATTATCAGGGAGATGACATGCAAATTGGTTTTAACTCTCGTTTTTTGACTGAGATGATCAGCAATATTACCGCAGACAATGTTCAGTTGGAAATGAGCCTTCCAAATAGAGCGGGTATCCTTACCCCTGTAGATGGACTTGATGACGGCGAAACAGTTACGATGCTTGTTATGCCTGTAATGCTCAATAATTAAAAGTTAAGATTCATACAATAAAAAAGGCTCGCTAAATGCGAGCCTTTTTATTTACCTCTTTAACAAAATAACTAACTAACAAAATTAAGAGATAAGGGGTAATTCGGGAGCTCCCGATTACTTGCTTTTATGGCGTTTATTATTGGAAATATAAAAGAGACTATTGCTAAAAATAAAAGTCCTAATAGTCCCAAACCAAGTAAAAAAATTAGTGGAACACATATAATGGAATAAATAATAATACTCAGTTGAAAGTTGATTATTGCCTTACCATGTGCATCCATGTCAATTACCTTATCTTTTTGAGTAGCCCAAAGGATTAAAGGAACAATTAGTCCTCCAAATCCTGTAATACAGGTAAGTAATTGACATAAATGAGTAATGACAATCAACTGATTATCTTCTCGTTTCATTGTGTAATAATTAGTTTCCATACTTATTGGACGACTTCACCAATGAATTGTTACACTCTAATACTAATCTTTAACTCCCAGCCTTTCCAAGATGGTATCCATGAGACACCATTTGGTTAATGACGATTGTAATAAATTGGCACCGACAAAGGCGGTAAACCATAGCCAATTAATATTTACATATATAGCCAAAAGCAGACTTACTAGAATAAATGTGCCTGCAATCCCTCTTACAATTCTATTTTTCATGTGTTTGATATTTTAAATAAATTTTTCAATCGGTAAAACTATTCCCCTTACAGGGTTTGAAGTCTCGGTTCGTTCATTAAATTCAAGAATGATTTCAAAAAGCTGGTCGATATACCTTTCTTCCGTAAAGGAAAAGAACATTTGAGATTCATTACCTCCCTTGATGCTAGGGAACCAGCTGGAAGCAGTTAAAACAGCAGCGTTTTTATGTCCGTCAATGTCAGAGCTACTGAAATTTTCAATATTAGCTTGTCTGAACATTTTTAAAACATCTCTTTCATACTCCTCAACTGCAGTAATTATTACGAGTTTCATTTATTTATAGTTTTTACGTTCAATCATATAATAAACCAATGGAACAACCAGTAAGGTTAAGACGGTTGAAACAATTGTACCTCCCATAAGTGAAATGGCCAGCCCTTGAAATATCGGGTCGAACAAGATCACAAAGGCACCGATTACCACAGTACCTGCCGTGAGTAAGATAGGGGTGGTTCTTACCGCTCCAGCCTCTATAACAGCTTGCTTCAGCGGAATACCATCATCAAGTCTGAGGTTAACAAAATCGATGAGCAATACAGAATTCCTTACCATAATTCCCGCTAAAGCAATCATCCCAATAAAAGAGGTTGCCGTAAAAAAAGCATCCAGCATCCAGTGCCCTAATACAATCCCTATTAGGGATAAGGGAATAGCCACCATCATCACCACTGGTGCCTTGAAATTTTGAAACCAGCCAACAATTAATATGTAAATGATGATAATGACCCCTAAAAATGCAATACCCAGATCTCTAAATACTTCCAGAGTAATTTGCCATTCACCATCCCATTTAACAGTGTAATCATCTTCATATCGCGGTTGATTGATGTATAGTTCATTCATTCCATAGCCTTTAGGAAGCTCAATATTATGAAGCTTCTTGGTCATTCCTAAAATCGCATAAACAGGACTTTCCAGTTCACCTGCCATATCAGCCAACACGTATACGACACGCTTTTGGTTTTTTCGATAGATACTTTTTGGCTTAATTCCTTCTCTTACAGTGACCAAATCAACAATGGGTACTAAATTACCATGCTTCGATTTTATTTGTAATCCTGCTATGTCCTCGATCGTAGACTTTTCCTGCTCTTCAAGTGCCATAACCATTCCAACAGGGTATGTCGCATTTTCATCATACAAGTTTGCAATTGATCTATTTGACAAAGCCATATTCATGGTTTGTGCTATCTGTTGGGGTGCAATGCCGTACAGCATTGCTTTTTCTTTATTGACAATAAAACTGTACTCCTTTTGATCAGTCTCCACCATCCAATCGATGTCTACTACATCGGGAGTGTTTTTTAAAATTGTCTTTACCGAATCGGCAATACCTATTTGCGATTTGTAGTCTGGTCCGTAAATTTCTGCAACGATTGTTGAAAGTACCGGAGGTCCAGGTGGAACCTCAACAATCTTGATGTTTGCATTGTAAGCAGCACCAATTTTCTGAATGTCAGGACGTAACAGTTTAGCAATGTCATGACTTTGTTCTTTTCTGTCATGTTTATCGGTCAAATTCACTTGGATATCTGCCATGTTGCTCCCACCTCTTAGGTCGTAATGTCGCACCAGGCCATTGAAAGTAATAGGCGCTGAAGTCCCTACGTAAGTCTGATAATTTACAACCTCTGAACGGGTTGACAGATACTGTCCAATTTCACGCGCAACCAAAGCTGTGCGTTCCAATGTTGTACCTTCAGGCATATCAATTACCACCTGAAATTCATTTTTATTGTCAAAGGGTAGCATTTTCACTGCAACCGACTTGGTAAAAAATAGTCCCACAGATCCTAATAACAAGAGAAAGGTCACACCAAGAAATAACCATCTTTTAGTCTTATTTTCTACAAGAGGGGTTTCAAACTTCGAATAGATCTTGAAAATCATTGAATCTGAAATATCCTTTACCTCATCTTCTTCCTTATTTTTTGCTTTTTTGTCTTTTTCTCTCAGAAAGACATAGCCTAAATAGGGAGTAATAGTAAGAGCGACAAATAAGGATAACAGCATAGCAATAGAAGCTCCGATAGGCATCGGACTCATATACGGCCCCATTAAGCCGGAAACAAAGGCCATAGGTAGCACCGATGCAATCACCGTAAAGGTTGCCAGAATGGTAGGGTTCCCAACCTCGTTGATAGCGTACAAGGCAGCTTGCTTGAAAGGCAATCGCTTCATTTTAAAATGCCTGTGCATGTTTTCAGCAATAATAATGGAGTCGTCAACAACAATTCCGGTTACAAATACTAGGGCGAACAGTGTAATCCTGTTGAGGGTATAATCTAACAGATAATAACTGAGGAGTGTTAATGCAAAGGTTATGGGAACGGATAGAAACACCACCAGACCACCTCGCCATCCCATTGCCAGCATCACTACAATGGTAACTGCAATAATGGCTCCAATCAGGTGCATCAACAATTCAGATACTTTTTGAGAAGCTGTTTCACCATAATTACGTGTGATCTCCACATGAACATCGTCAGGAATCAGCGTTGTTCTTAAATGTTCAATTTTATGAAGAATAACATCTGAAATCTTCATGGCATCAGCACCTTTTCTTTTGGCCACTGAAATGGTTACTGCTGGGTATTCTGATCTGTAGTCATTCGATAATTCTGAGGCTTTTCCAAACCCTAATCCGACATAAGTTACTGGAACTTCCGGTCCATCGATGACATTGGCTACCTGTCGCAGGTAAATAGGCTGGTTTTGCAATACACCAACCACTAGATTTTCCACATCCTTCTGAGATTTTAGAAAATCACCGGTTCTTACTGCAAACTCCTGATCATTGTTATTAAAATTTCCCGCATTCAACTGTTGATTGTTCGCTCGAATCATTTGTGCGACTGAAAGAAAGTCCAATCCAGCGGCAGCAAGTTTATCCTTTTGAAGAATGATACGCAATTCTCTATTGCGACCTCCAATAGTTTTGGTAACGGCAACATCGTTCACTTTTTCAATTTCGTTGGTAAGCTCTTTTGCCAATAAATTAAGACGGTAATCATCGTAACTCTCACTCCAGAGAGTAAGGCCCAACATAGGTACATCGTCTATAGCCCTTGTTTTAACAAGTGGAAAGGTGACTCCTTCAGGCATTTGATCCATATGTTTGTTGATCTCATTATAGAGCTTTACAAACGAGCGCTCAATATCTTCTCCAACGTAGAATTGTACGATCACCATAGCTTGTTCCTCCATGGCAGTTGCATAGACGTACTCAACCCCCTTGATGTTTGAAATCAATTTTTCCAGTGGTTTAATTACCCTTGACTCAACCTCTTTAGGACTGGCACCAGGATAACCAACAAAAATATCGGCAATTGGAACATCTATCTGAGGCTCTTCCTCCCTTGGAATAAGAAAAGAGCTGTATACTCCTATGACCATAAACACGATCATGAGTAGGACCGTAAGCTTGGAGTTTATAAACCCTTTGGCAATTTTTCCTGCTAATCCCTCTTTCATCAGGTTAAATTTTAGATGGTTGGATGCTTAATGGAGCACCGTTATACAATTTCTTGTCTGCAGACAAAATATAGGATTCACCGGCATTTAAACCCGATAATACCTCAACCTGATCACCAATAGCTCTTCCCAGTCGAATCCACCTTAATACAGCCGTTTGCTGTTGACTGACCGTGTATATTCCTGTGAGCCCTCCTCTAGTGATCACAATGGACTGAGGTATAAGCACCTTAGTTCCTTCATTTGAGGAGGTGGATTTTACAGATGGGAAATTGACAGTAACAAACATTCCCGAACGCATTTTTTCATTTGAACTGCTCAACTCCATATTTACGAGGTACTGCCCTCCTGTGTAGGACGAAGAGCTGCTTACCTCAGTCACGGTTCCCTCGACTAATGTATTGATTGAGGGTATCTGAACAGTTGTGTTTAATCCCTTGGTGATCTTTGCGATAGAAGACTCGGGTATTCTGGCCTCAACTTCAAATTGATTGGGCCCTTCGATGGCTAAAAGTGGCATGCCTGGACTTGCCAGGTCGCCGATTTCCACAAATCTGGAGGTAATGACCCCATTGAATGGAGCTAAGACGTTGGTATAAGCGAATTGGGCATCGATCTCATTTCTCATTTCCTGAGCAGCATCTAAACGAGCCTTAGCCATTGTATAATGTGCCGTAACATCATCAAGTTCTTTTTGCGAGGCACTATTCTGTTCAAATAATTTCTGAAAACGGTAATAGTCCTTCTCTGCAATATTAAATGCGGCTTGTGCTTCCGCTATTCCAGCATTAACCTGTGCTTTTTTAGCCTTTAGGTCAGCGCTATTAAGTTGTACAAGGAGCTGCCCCTTCACTACTTTGTCGCCTATTGAAACATTCACTTTTTCTACATGTCCCATCACTCGAGTGCTTAAAGCTGCACTGTTCTTTGCAGCAAGACTGCCACTAACCGAGAGGTATGCATCCGAACCATCATCAGAAACTTGTGTGACTTGTACATTGATCCGGTCAACTGTTTCTGTAGTGCTATCCTTGGAAGCATCTGAGCAACTCACTATTCCAAGTAATGTTGTGATAACTACAGATGTATAAATTAAGTTTTTCATGGTATTAATTTGTTGTGGTTAAGAATTTTAAATAGGCCTTAGTGCTGTTATACTCAAAAACCGTTTGGTAGTATTCCAACTGGCGCTGAGCATACTGTGTTTCGGCAATGAGTAAATCGGTGGTTTTTTCTAATCCTTCTTCAAAGCGATTTGTTCTGATCCTAAGAGCTTCACTGGACTGTCTCATACTGAGCTCAGTAAGCCTTACTCTTTGTTGACTGTCATCCAACCTTCGTTGAACCTTCATTAATTCAAGTTTACTTTTATCTACATATTGCTCGTATTCCAATTGTGCTTTGCTAAGGCTGGCCTTGGACTTCTGTACTTTTCCAAAACGACTGGTTCCCTTAAGAACCTCCCATTTTAGTTCTGCACCAAAGATGTAACCGTTGGCACCAAACTGAAACACTTGATCATCGTACATCTGATAGCTTCCAAAAGCATTTAAGGATGGGACAAAAGACATTTGATCTGACTTGAGAACCGATTTGTATGCCTCCGTTGAAAGACTCATTGCCTTAATATCTGATCTTTCTTCAGATAGTGCCATTGGTACAGACTCTGTGATTGTGTCAAGCTTTAAACTATCTGAAGGTTGTAAGACCACATCACCGGGTTCGTTCATTAAAAACAACAGATAGTCCGAGGCATTCCGAAGATTACTATTTGCAGACTGTAACTGACTTTGAACATCGGTCACCCTTACTTCGACCAGAAGCACATCCGCACGCTGAATAAAGCCTTGTTCAAAACTATTCTGAGCCAATTGCAGATTGGCCTCTGCCCCTTCCAAAGTTTTTTCCAGAACTGAAACTGCCTTATAAGCGAGCTGCAGTTGCATGTATGCTTTATCCAGCTCATAGTCGATGTATTCTTTTGTTCGTTGTGTTTGGAAAGCCAAAGCGTCCATTTTGTTTTTTGCAGCTTTTCTGGCATAAATGGCATCAACATTTATGAGAGGCTGTTCGATATCGATCACCGTTGCAAAGTTTTGAATCTGATCCGGATCATTTAATACATCCGGATTAAAATCTGCCTGCGTGACAATCTCCTGATTCAGTTTAGACCCAAAGGCCATCAATGGGTTTGTGGTAGCAAATCCTGTATGAGCAACTGTAATATTTGGAATAAAAATCGAATTGGTCTGTCGGTAGTCTGCCTGGGCTTCTTTAAAGGCTTCAGCTGATATTCTGATACTTTTATTGCCGGCCGTTACTTTTTCTTTAACCTCAGTTCTGCTTATTAATTTTTTGTTTTGAGCAACAACTGAGAAGCCAGTCATAAACAGTATGAAAAAAAAAGATGTCAGTACTTTCATTGTTTGAACTTTTGAACAAAATTAGATTTAACAGTTGGTTCTCTTAGTAACAAAGGTTACTAATGAAAGAAACACCCTGATTTCAGAGTGTCTCTTTTCTACTAACCAAAAAATCAAACTTATACAGATTAGTTTACTTTGCGCGTGCCACCGTGTCCACCAGCAACCACAATCATAATTTTTATACTCAGATAGAAGAATTTGAATAATTGAATGATGGGATTCATCATTTTAAAGCGCTGGTATTTAGATATTCGTTGAGTCATATTAATATTTTACAGGTTGTACTTACTTTCTTTTGTCTATTTCTAATATTGATTCTGCTTCACTCTGTTTGATTCCTTCTCTGGAATCCTTTTAATACGTCTGATTCCTATTCCGGAATCAACCACCACAGTGGTTTCATTTTGGCTTTATACATGAAGGCATGATGTAAGGCCATTTTTAGCCAGTGACCTGCAAGTCCAATTTCTCCAAAGGTTTTTCCAAGTTTTCTGCCCTGCGTTTTTGGATATTTCTTATAGTCTGGTACTATAGGATAGGTGGTTATGCTAATTCCACTGCCTTTTGTAAAACCATATCCTGCAGAGGCTATACAAGCCGCTCCCATATTACCCAAGGAGCCTTTATGATGTAATGTTTCCTCTCCTTTCTCGATACTTTCAATAATATTATCGGCAACAAGTTTAGCCGTAATACCCGAAGGCATACCCGTTCTTGGAGGTGATGGATATATTTCAGTACCAGTTTTACTCGTCCTGGGTTTAGAAATACTATGTGGTGGTGCAAAAGCAATTCCAGGTGCAAAAATATTTTTGTAACTAGGGTTCTGGTAGGTCTCGGGCCAGTCCTGTACTGTCCATTCTTCGTAAGGTTTAGGGCTGTAATCTGCATCAACGATCATAAATCCGTTAAAGAGTTTGTCTGTAATATCTTCGTTCTGTTTGTTATAAGCTTTAAAACCGTGGCCAGAAAACGCTGGTATGAGCATTGCAAAATCATAGGATTCTGTTTTCATTTTTCCGTTAAGATTTTCATAGTGGGCCACACCATCTTCAATTTTGTAAACACCGGCACCCAAAATCCATTTGATATCACGATCTTCAAACACCATTTCAACCATTTCGTTGGACTTCATTGTCATACTGCCATAGCTCATTAGCATGCCGTCCATGCCAAAATCACCAAGTTTGTATTCATTTGAAATCCATGTAATTTCGGCCATATCACGGACCTTGTGGCGTCGAAGTTCTTGCTCTACATTCAGGATGTATTCAAATGCAGCACCCTGACAGGTAGATTTTGCATGTCCGGTGCCAATCAGAATTTTTGTCTTTTTACCGGCTTTCATCTCTTTAATCAGACTGTCCAAGGCTTCCCAGGCGTGATCGGCGTGGGTGTAGGTGCAGACAGAATACGTCTTATTCTGCCCCGGATTTAAACCTTCTGTAGCTTCAAAATTTAATTTAGGTCCAGTTGCATTAATCAAATAATCATAACTCACCTTTTCTGTTTGTCCTCTGTTTTCACCTGTGACATATTCTGCAAGTACATAGGGAGTAGGTGTTTGCGAGTCACCTTCAGGATAGAAAGAAACGGCTTTAGCCTGTTTATAAACAATCCCTTTCTTTTGGTATACTGGTGCTAAAGGAAACAAAATATGTTTTGATTTCATTCGTCCAATACCTACCCAAATATTTGATGGGATCCACTGGTAATTGCTGTTAGGTGAAACAACAACAACTTCGTGCGATTTTGATAACTTTCGTCTGAGGTGTGATGCGGCAACATGTCCTGATATGCCAGCACCTAAAACAACTATTTTTGCCATACGCTTCTATTCTAACTCTCTCAAAGTTAGTACGAAGTCTCTTTTGTGAACGTTACATTTGTTACAAAGCGCATGAGTTTTCACAGGTGACAATTTGTTCAGTAATCGAAAAAAAAATGTTCAATAACTGGTGTCATCTAACTTTACTTTTCCGTAAAAGGTTTTATAAAGGAATAAGAAATATAAGGCTAGAAGAGGCGCGCCGATCACAACAATAGTTAACATTATTCCTAATGACTTTTGAGAGGAAGCAGCGTTGTAAATAGTAACATTGAAAGCTGGATCCAAAGTTGATGGTAGCAAAACAGGATATAATTGAAATGCAACCAGCATCAGTAAAAAAGCCATGGTTAAAGAAGAAAAAATTAGAGCCTGTGCATATTTCTTTTTAGACACCAGTCTTGGGACGTTCGCCACCGCCAGAAAAGCGAGCAGGGGTAAAACAAAAAAGAGCGGAGCTTCTTTGAATTTATCAGTAACTCCCGGTATGAATACTAGGGTATATAATGAAGTTATTGCAAAACTTATGATGAAAAAAATCATGCCTCTTTTTAATAAGAAGGTGAGTCGCGCGTGAAGACGACCCTCTGTTTTGAGCAATAAAAATATGGCCCCCTGAGTCATAAAAATAGAAAGGGTGGTAAAACCAACCATGAGTGCATAAGGACTCAGAAATGAGAAGAAAATATCGCCTTTATATTCAAAATCAGCACCAATATCAATACCTAAGACTATATTACCCAATACTACCCCTAATAAAAAGGCGATGCTCACATTAGAGAGAAAATAGGTGATATCCCATGTTTTGCGCCACCAAGGCATTGACTCTGCACTTCTGAATTTTATAGCTGCTGATCGCAGGACGAGCATCATTAAAAATATCATAAAGGGGATATACATGGCAGATAACATTGTGGCATACATCACTGGAAACCCGGCAAATAATGCGCCACCGCCAATGATTAACCATACCTGGTTAGCATCCCAAAGTGGACCTATGGCATTGATAGCAATCCGTCTGCTTAGATCTTTTTTAAAAAATAAATGCCACGCCCCCGCACCATAATCAAAACCTTCTAAAATAGCATACCCGGAGAACAACAGGCCCACAACTAAATACCAAAGCGTTGGATAATCTATACCTAAAAACGTTTCCATAGTTAATTTTTTTTTATGCAAGTTGTAAGTTCTTTTTAGCTTCCTCATAGGGTCCTTGTTTTATCTTTTTATTTAAAGAATACAAGAATAATAGGAATAGTATGGTATACACAATAAAGAATAAGATGAGGGAAAAGAGAATCTGATTAGAGGATACTTCTTGTGAAAAGGCTTCATCCGTTCTTAAATGACCGTATACTACCCACGGTTGTCGTCCCATTTCTGCTGCAAACCAACCTGCCTGATTCGCAATCTGTGGTAGCAATACCGAAAAGGCAAAGATTTTTAAAAGCCATCGATTGTTAAATAATTTACCTTTCCACCAGAGGTAGCTCGCATATAATGTTAGGGCTATTAGAAACATTCCAATAGAAATCATGATGTGATAGAATTGAAAAACCGCATTCACCTGACCTGGTTGCTCATCTTTGGGAAACGCGTTTAAGCCTGTGACAGGAGTCTTAAAATCCTGATGGATAAGGAAGGAAAGTCCACTAGGTAATTTTATACCAACGACATTTTGGGTTCCATTATCAACCCATCCTAACAAATACAAATCTGCCGGTGCTGATGCATTATAGTGGCCTTCCATGGCGGCTAATTTAGCAGGTTGGTTGGTAGCTACTCCATCTGCAGAGCTATGGCCAGAAACAAGCTGTGTCAGTGAAATCAGTGTTGCCACCGTAAGTGCAATTTTAAAAGCTTTTTTAGAGATGTCTATATACCTACCTTTTAATAAATAATAGGCGTGAACACTCAATACTAAAAATGCTCCAGCCAGAAATGCACCCTGCCATACGTGAATGATGCGATCAATACTGGAAGGATTAAAAACCATAGCCCAAAAATCTGTGACTTCTGCTCTAGCGTTTAGCCCTTCACCTACAATATGGTATCCTGCCGGAGTCTGTTGCCAGCTATTGGCAACAACAATCCAAACTGCCGAAAACATGGAGCCTAAAAACACTCCAATAGTTGAAATAAAATGCACCTTTTTGGAAACTCTATTCCAGCCGAATATCAAAATACCTAAGAACGTACTTTCAAGTCCAAAGGCGAATAAACCCTCAGCGGCCAGAGCACTTCCAAAAATATCTCCCACATATTTTGAATAGACAGACCAATTCGTTCCAAATTCAAATTCCATTATAATGCCTGTTGCCACGCCGATTCCAAAGGTAATTGCAAAGATCTTTAACCAAAATCGGGTGAGTACTTCGTAATGTCTTTGACCTGTTTTTATGTAAAGTCCTTCAAAAATCACCATTAGAAGCCCCAGACCAATGCTTAAGGGAGGATAGATGTAGTGGAAGGCAACTGTAAAGGCAAACTGTATTCTGGCTAAAATTTCAGTATCCATGAAGTCTATTATTTATTTCAAAAGTAATTATTGGAATAATCAATTACAGTAACAAAGGTTACTAATGAAAAAGGCACCCTTTTTCCAAGCGTGCCTTAATTCAATCAATCAAAAAAATCTAAACAATCATGGAAAACAATATCCACCAATGTTCAATGAAACCTGCTTAAATTAGTGTTTAAGCATGTGTAAAAGTAGATAAACTCATTAAATCAAAACGTGACAATTGTTACACAAAAAAGAGCACCCCTCTGGATGCTCCTCTCTTCATAGAAACAGTTATTGCTCATACCTAATAACAGATTTCCATTATATACCTGGGACTCTATTGTCCAAGCACTTCTTTTAAAACCAGGTCCTTGTCTAAAGGTTTAGTACAGAAAAACCAATCTTCGCATTTGAGGTCATCGTCATTTGTCATACGTTCTTCTGCAACCCCACAGGAACCTGCCGGTGAAATAATCACATCCTTACCTGGTTCCCAGTCTGCCGGGGTGGCTACATTAAATTTATCTGAAGTTTGCATAGCGATGAGTGCTCGGTAAATTTCATCAAAATTTCTACCCAGACTAAGGGGATAATAGATAATCGCTCTAACGGTACTTTCTGGATCAATAAAAAATACAGCTCTTACAGCCTGAGTTTTGTGCTCACCAGGTTGTATCATGCCGTATTTTTTGGCCACTTCCATAGTAATGTCTTCAATTAATGGAAACTTTACCTCAATATTCTCCATTCCATTAAATTTTATTTTGTCTTTGATGGTTCGTAACCAGGCAATATGACTGTACAAGCCGTCTACAGATAGTCCAACAAGTTTACAATTGGCGTTTGAGAATTTATCTTCCAGATGAGCAAAAGTCATGAATTCTGAGGTGCAAACGGGTGTAAAGTCAGCAGGGTGACTAAACAGAATTACCCATTGACCCTTATAATCAGAAGGGAAATTAATCTCTCCCTGAGTAGTTACCGCCTTAAATTCAGGAGCCTGATCTCCTATTCTTGGCATTGCGAATTGCTCTATTTGATGGTGGGATTCTGCTGTATTCATATTAAGAAAAGAATTTAAATTAATACAATAAAGATACTCATATTCCAAGATGTAATGTGTAACCTTTGTTACCCCAAAAGACAAGCCTTAGACTGACCTTTGTATTTTAAAGAGCGTCTTTGGATTTGCAGTCATGAGAACAGCTAACTTCAATAATAACTGCTGATTCATTGGCGTACAAATTTTATTTTACCACGTGAAGATTGTCAATCATAGTTGGGCTGTGGTGCTCACATGTCTATTACTCTTTACAAGCATAAGGGCAACTTTGAATTTTGCCTATTATGCCATAGATCCTGCTGGGTTTATTGAGCAGCTATGTGAAAACAAGGAACGTCCAGAACTACAGTGTGCTGGAAAATGCCAACTAAAAAAGGTGGCAGAATCACAAGATCATAGACAAAACACACCGGAAAGTACATTTAATTTGAAAGATCTACTCCTCTTTGTAATTCCGCAAACCAGGTTTTATGACGTTACAGTTATCCGACTAAACATTGATGATTTCTCACTCTACAACAACCAGTATTCTTATGATATGGTTTATAGTTGTTTTCACCCTCCAGAATTATTGGGCACACCACCATTGATTACAATTGCTCTGTGACGCACAGGCGAATTATAAACTAAAATTACAGATATAATGAAAATTTTTTATGGCACACTATGCTGTGTGCTATGTACTTTTATGTCTTTTAGTCAGAAGGAACATGTATTGACTCAAAAAGACAGCTCTAAGCAAAAACTAATTACCCTGAATGAAATCCTATTAAGTGGAAAAATAAAGCGAGATCCGGTATTTTCTGTGATATCGAATAAGTATGCTGAAAAGGTTGTACAACCAAAAAATGTAGCAGATCTATTTGCCGATGTTAATGGATTTGGCCTTATAAAACGTGGCAATTATGCCATAGATCCGAGTTTCAGGGCCGCACAATATGAACAGCTTAACGTTCAGTATGATGGGGGTACTAAGATAATGCATGCTTGTCCAAATCGTATGGACCCCATAACAACGCATATTAGTCCGGAAGAGATTTCTAAAATTGAAATTATTAAGGGACCATACACTGTGCGTTATGGTCCCACTTTTGGTGGTATTGTAAACCTGGTAACACAAAAGCCGAATCTTTTTGACAATGGGGTTCACGGTAAAGTATCTGCAGGGTATGAAACCAACGGCAACAATCTGGTGAATATGGTACAATTGGGGTACACAGCACCTAAATACGACATCTCCGCAGATTTTGGATACAGAGATTTTGGAAACTACAAAGATGGGGATGGTAATGAAATTCCGTCGTCCTTTAGAAGTTTGGATTACGGCTTCAAAGCAGGTTATAACTTTACTGAGAATGAACGAATTCAGGGCCAGTGGCGACAGTCTTTCGGAAGAGACGTTCTTCATGCAGGCCTGCCGATGGACACGGAATACGATAACAGCCTCATCGCTGCTGTAGATTATAAAAAATTGTTTGAGACAAAGACCCTACAAACGATAACTGCTAAACTGTATTTCAGTTATGTTGATCATCTCATGACCAATACCAACAGGCCTTCTTTTATGATGACTGAGGCAGCGGCTGCCGTAGATGCGGTAACTGCAGGTGGGAAATTGGAGTTAGAATGGCAACCTTCTGATCGAATGACTTGGTTTACAGGTCTTGATGCAATGCATATAGCGCGGGATGGAAACAGAACCCGTTTGGTAAAAGTGATGAATGGTAATCCTTTACCAACACCAATGGAGTTTACTGATAAGATCTGGCAGGACTCTTACATTACAGATTTGGGAGTTTTTTCAGAAACGAATTACGATCTCAATGCAAGTACGACTTTAACTTTGGGTCTGCGTTACGACCTGGTGGTTTCGGATATAAAGGATCCCGAGGACGATTTTGCCGAATTATACGATCTTGAACAACGCACCGAGCATAATGTGAGTGGTACGATCTCCATAAAAAAGCAACTTGGAAATCATTTGGCACTTCAGGCTGCTTACGGTAGAGGCGTTAGGTCAGCAAATATGATTGAGCGTTTTATAAATCACTTTAATGTTGGGCAGGATCCTTTTGAGTACATCGGTAATCCTAATTTAAAGGCTGAAGTGAATAACCAGTTTGAGATTGGTGTTTTAGGAGATGTTCCGCTAAAGGGTTCCTTCAACAAACTTCGTTATGAGGGATCCGTTTATTATTCGCTACTGGACAACTATATAGTTGGACTTATAGATACGACGAAAACAAGGAAGTTTATGCCGATGGCACAGCCACAAAACCCAAAAGTGTTTAGAAACCTGGACGATGCGTATAAAACAGGATTTGAAATTATGGCACAGCTTGAGTTTTTAAACAACTATTATTTCAAAACTGAGCTGGCATATGTCTATACAAAGAATAATGATCTCAATGAATCTCTGCCATTGACACCACCTTTGACGACAAGGCTAACACTGGGTTTTGATAAACCCAAATTCTGGGCAAATGCCGTGTTTAATATTGTTTCAGAACAGGATAACATCGCGCCGAGTTTTGGTGAGAGCGTAACGGATGCGTACCAAACACTTGATTTAAGGTTTGGAACAACTCTAATTAAAGACCTGACTTTAGGTTTGGCCGTATTGAATGCTTTTGATGAGAATTATAATAACCATCTCAATTTTTCATTTGTCAATCAAAGTGAATTTGACCGAACACCGATTACTGATCCCGGTAGAAACTTTGCTTTATATGTGCAATATCAGTTTTAATAAAGAAAGAGAGCAAGTATTTGCTCTCTTTCTAATTTTAGTTCCTACAGAATTTAAATTTATAATCCGTTTTTTAATCAGTGGCTGTAATTTTTATCTTTTATAGTTTATAACCAGAAATTCAGCGTTGGTTTCACCGGAGTTTTCAAGGCTATGCATACAGGCTTCATGCCAGTGAATATCTCCTGTTTTAAATGTATTGTCCGACTCACCTTCTACATCAGAATTATAGTTTAAACTGTAATCCGTTAGTGAATATATTATTCGGTTGATACCCGAATGTGATGCAATAGTTTCTCCTTTTGGAAGTACGACTTTGGTTGCTTTAAACATATCGTTTTCAAATACTACTGTAGAAAATTCTGGCGCTACAACTGTAACATCGTTCGTGCTGTCAGTGTCATCGCATTCTGGCAACTCTGTTGTTTTTTTTGTAAAAACCAGCCACTCTGCTACAGTGCTGCCGTTATTCGCTGCAGCGTGTGACCCGCCTTCGTGATAGTGCATATCTCCCTTTTTCCAAGATTTGGCACCAAGGTTCTTTCCATTTTCTTCCCAGTCAATGGTATAGTCAGATAAAGAATAAATTAAGCGATTCTCCCCGTCATGAGTTCCCAGATATTCTCCCGGAGTTAGACTTACTTTAGATACCACAGTATAGTCATTTTCAAAAAGGATCTTTGGCGAAACTTCTGTCATTTCCAAAGGTTCCTCTTCTGAAGTAACAACAGATTTTGTTTTCGATTCATTTTTACAGGCAACTAATAGCAATAAGACAAAACTTGCCATAATGCCAATGCCTTTACTTAATTTTTTCATCTTTTATTGATTTTAATTTTTATTATGTTTTTAAACATTTAAAAAAGCTAGTTTTTTATTTAATCGAATGTAATGTGCCACATCCCTCTCACTTCGTTTTCACTGTATCCAATTGCCTTGTCATTGGGATAAAGCTGTTTTAATCTTTCAAAGGTAGCCAGGTCAATATCTTGCCCGGGTTTCCCATGGCATTGCAAGCAGAGATTGTTTGTGATTATTGGATAATATACGTGCACCACACCTGCCTCTTCAACTGATAATGGCTCAATTTCCAGGTTGTTCTTAATCTGTGCCTTAAAGGCCTTAATGTAAACAAGTTCATTTGGATTTGCCTCATTTTCGGGATTTCTAGCCTTGTCGGAAACACGTTTAATGTTGGCGTTAAAATGAGTTGCCATACTATCAGTGAGTGGATAGGCTTTGTCGTTACAAAACGTTAAGGCCCCAATGGTTCCTTCCTTTTGTATTTTGGACATTAAGTTTTGACCGAGGACTGCTTTGGTTGCCAGAGCATATCTGAGTCCTTTATCGGCTTCAGACTCTCCTTGATGTCCTTGTTGCTGACGCATTCGTTTTTGTTTCCCTTTTCCATGACCCTTATTCTGACCATGACCCCGTTGACTCTGCTGCATTCCCTTTTTATCTTTCATATGATCTTGAAACCAATCAGGTTCTTCAATGTCATAATCGTAGATGTAATCAGAAATTTTATCAATGGTTTCTTCGGAGAAATAGGCCTTTGGCATAAGTCCGAAACGCCTAACTGCACCATGCATCTTAGCAGTGGAATCTGAAGGGTTTTCGATCCATGTCTGCATAGCTGCTTTAAATTCACCTTTGGAGGTTCCGTTCTTAATGTAGTGTTTTTTAACAGCAATCATTGGAGGTGCAATCCTATTATTGTGATCTGCTGTGGGACTATGGCACACATAACAATGTTTCTCCATCAATTTCTTACCCGGATGATCATGGATTTCACTATCATTTTTAGACGTCACAGAGCTGTAAGGATCTTTCTCATTTTTGCATCCAGAGGCAGATACAACAAGAACAACTAATATTAATAACTTCTGAAGATTCATGATCAAAAAAAGATTAATTACAATTTCATATATGAAGGTTTTTAAAGACACTGATCCACATCGAGTTCTAAAAACCAAACAGTTCTATCAAGAAAAAATCTGGAAATGTTAATGTAACTGCAGTCTGTTTTTAACCCTGATCTTTCTTTTTACCACCTGCCATAAAGTTGATTAAAACAGCAATTAAAATAACACAGACCAGAGCAAAAACTCCAATCATAACCACACCATTGGTCCAGTTAAAAAGAGGTAAGCTAAGTAATTTCATTGAAGTAAATATTTTGATGCAAGCTAATTAAGGATGAATGAAATTAATATGATATTTATCACTTCAATTAGATTTTTCAGATACCAGGTCTGTAAATTTTAACATTTAAGTCTTGTATGGGATTTAGACTAATATTTAATTTTGTCAAAAATTGTAAAAGAACATAGAAAGATGGATGATACCATCTTTAAATTATACTGTAGCTTAGGTCAATTGTAATAAGAAGATTTGTATGTTTGTTTGTGGTTGAAAACGTACGAGCTTTTTTTTCAGATGAGATGGCAATGACATTAATGACCGAGTCTCAATAAAAATTAGTTTTGAAAATGAAAACCACAGCCACTACCTACTCTCCGCTTCTATCCTTTGATATTTTCTTAGATCATTATCACAAAACCATTAAGCAACTGAAAAGTAAAGCGGATATTGCCCAAATGAAGAATCATCTCCCAGCGATTGTAACAGATAGCATTGAGACTAGAATCCACGAAGAGTATTATGATGCCATTGTGGTCACCGACATCCGTCAAAATATTGTTTGGGTAAGTGAAGGGTTTTATGAGATGACCGGATACTCAAGTCGGTATGCCATAGGAAAACAACCTAGTTTTCTGCAGGGTAAGGATACACAGGAGGCGACCAAAAAATCAATTCGAATTAACCTAGATAAAGACCATAGTTTTACTGGTTCCATCATTAACTACAAGAAGAATGGTGAAGAGTATCTATGCCAGTTAAAACTTTTTCCGTTAAAAAATAAAAAGAATCAGGTAACTCATTATCTCGCTTTGGAACGACGACTTGAAGCAGCTTAAATCTTCAGGATCGTTTTCATTTGTTCAGGTGATATATACTGGAAGTAACGTTCAACTACTTCAAAACGTTCATTCAGTATGATAATGACTGGCAGAGTAAAGGGATGATCTTCTCTTGAACCAAGCAATAAAGGGAGTTCGTGCGTAGGGTTGCGTTTTAAACCAACTTCCCTATTTATAAATGTCCTCCCACCAAATTTTATACTGTCTTGTGATTCAGCGTTCATTCGCACGCAATAATAATTTGCATTCAGTTCTCGAATGACCTCAGGATCTCTAAAAACAACCCTATCCATTTTTTTGCAATAAACACACCATTCGGTAACAAAATCAACAAAGACTTTTTTTGTCTCCTTAGTCAACGCCACCTCCAAAGCCTCAAAATCCATCCATCTTACAGACTCTGACTGTGCATTTACTTGTTGAACTGAAGTCGACAACAAAACTATTGTTAAAAGAAAAAATGTTCTCAATGCCATTCTAATGAAATCTTCCAAATTTCAAACCAATGAACAATGTTCTTGGTGCTGCTGGTCCATAAATATAGTCAGAATCTCGTGTGGGCCCCACATCAAAATCGTCCTGAAAACTATCAAATATATTTTTTACACCTCCTGAAACAGTTACTATAAATTCTTCTGTAAAGTCAAAGTGAGCTTCTATTTTCAAGTTTAAATCAAAAAACGGATTTACGTTGTTTAGCTGAAGAAATCCGGAATCACTAATTACGCGTGGCACAATCATCGATCCTGTGTAGGTCCCGGTGAGATCAATGTTATAGGTTTCATTTGGTATCCATGCAGCATTCAAAAAACCGTATAGGTTTGGTGTACGAATAAATTCCGTAATAGATATATCCATCTCCCCAGAGAAATCACTACCCTCAAAAAGCAATTGAGCTTCTTCGTACTCCGCTTTTTGAAGTGTCCCGCCAAGTTGCAACTGCCACCTGGGATCTGGTGAAAAACCAAGCTCAAAATTTGTCCCATACACCCTGGCTCCAACCCCATTCCTAACTTCTTTAACTATGGAACCGTTAGGAAGGATTGCGCCTGTACTTACTGTCGTAAATGGGTTCTTCAGGGTGGTATAAAAACCTTCCAGAAGAAGATCCATCTGTAAGATGTCTTTGGACCTTGAAAAGTTAATGGAGCCTGTAAAGGCATTTGAAAACTCCGACTCCAAATCCTCTGACAAAATAACAAACTGAGGTTCTCCACCAACACTTGAAATATGCAAATCTTCATTAAAGGCCTGAGGAGCTCTGAAACCTCTGGCATAACCACCTCTAATTTTAAGGTTTTTTGTAAGTTGGTACATCAAGGTGAGTCTGGGGGAGAGCACTGCATCGTCAAAATTTACATCGCGAGAAATATCGGCTATGGTATAAAGGCCATCTACCTTCACATAGTCCAAACGGGTGCCCAATAAGGCCACGAACTTTTGGGTAGGTTTCCATTCGTACTGAGCATAAAAACCGAGTGAATTCACATTTTGATCTATAAGTTTGTTATATCCGGGAATCAGGTCTTTGGTATCATTCAAATTATACTCCAAGCCAGTAGTGAATACGTTTTCATCAAAGTTTTTGGTAACCTGCACGCCTGATATCCAGGCAAGGTCTTTTGTGTTTCCAAATGCATTGTTGGCCAAAATACTGTCCTGAGCGGTACGACCACCACCGAGACCACCGTAATAGCTATCCCTTGTGGTATGGGAAGATGAGGAATAGATCTGAAAATTTGTGGTATTATCACGGCTTACAAGGTCATAGTCGATACCAGCTATAAAGGTGTCGTGATCAAGCTCTTCCGTGATATCTGTAAATTGTGGTGCCAAATCCAAGCGATCTCCTCCTCGTCTGTACTCTCTTATGGCACTTAAATTCATACCCAAACGGCTTCTGTCGTTTGGTTTAAAATAGGCCTTCCCGCCAAAAGTCGTATTTCTTAGTTCCACAATTTCCGTGAAACCGTCATCGTTGGCATCAAAGGGATCACGCTTTCTGTAATTACCAAAAAAGGTTAAACCACTCATGAGATCATCTGCAACCACCGAGGTGTTTAAGGTTAAAAGGCGATCAACAGCATCACCTCCAATGAGCGACAAGTTACCGCCAACCTCCCATGTATTCAACACAGGATCTTTGGTAATTACATTGACAGTACCGGCGATGGCATTTGATCCGTACAATGCTGATCCACCACTTCTCACTACTTCTACCCTTTCAATGGTATTTGTGGGTATTTGCTCCAAACCATAGACACCAAGCAAGGAGGTGAAAACGGCCCTGCTATTCAGCAGTATCTGTGTGTATGGACCTTCCAACCCGTTTAGGCGCACCTGAGTAAATCCACAATTCTGGCAATTCGTCTCAACACGTACACCGGGTGCATAACTCAGGCCGTCTGCCAGAGAAATGGATTGGGTAGCAGTTAAGATTTGGGGTCTCAATGTAGATACCACAACCGGCGTGTTTTTTCGTTCTACCCTATTCCTGGTTGCACTTACCACGACCTCATCCAATCCTAAAACATCTTCGATTAAAGTGAAATCCAAATCCATGGTTTCGCCTGAATTAATAGTCACCTTCTTCACGAGGTTTCTGTATCCCTGTGAAATGACTTCTATTTCGATCGTCCCGGTACGAGTAAGGTTTAGAATATATTTCCCGTTTTTATCGGCAAGAGCTCCGTCACTTCCGTGGAGCGTTCTGATAGCTGCATATGCGATGGGTTCCTTATTACTGCGAACAGTACCTTTGATTGTCGCGCTATATTCCTGCGCATTTAGATGAACAACAAAACTTATTAATGACCAAGTCAGAATAGTTCTTATAGTCATATTATTTAATATTATTTATCTTAACTATTTTTTAGGCAAATCTAATTATTATTTTCTTAAAAAAACTTAAATTTGTGATTTAAATCGTCACTATGACTCTAGCTGAGGAAAATTATTTAAAGGCTATTTTTCATATTGAACAGGAGACCGGTAAAGGCGCCAGCACCTCTTCTATTTCAAAGAGCCTCAATACGCGTGCCGCATCTGTTTCAGATATGCTGCGAAAGTTGGCTGAAAAAAAATTGATTTCATACGAAAAATATTATGGTGCCAACCTGACAAATAAGGGGCGCCATATTGCAATTATGACCATTAGGCGCCATCGACTCTGGGAGACCTTTTTGGTTGAAAAATTAAATTTCGGATGGGATGAAGTGCATGAGGTTGCAGAAGACCTTGAGCACATAAAAAGCGATCAACTCATAAATGCATTAGATACTTTTTTAGGATATCCTGAATTGGATCCCCACGGTGATCCAATCCCTGATGCCAATGGAAACTGGCAGAAAATTGATAAAAAAACCCTTTCTGAGTGTCAGGAAAACGATCAAGGAACCATTGTTGGTGTTAAAGACTCTTCCGCCGCCTCTTTAAAGTTGCTTGATAAACGAGACATCTCTATTGGGTCAACCTTCAAAATCGACTCTATCGAATCATTTGATCATTCCATTCATCTTAACATAGGAGATCAATTTCTGCTTTTAACAAAGAAATTAGCAGATAACATTTTTGTTTCTATTGTGCAACAGCCATAGTTACTCCCTTGGTCAATACCTGTTTGTTATTTAACTCTCCGCTGGCACTCACGATAGCAAGATTGTCTCCTTCCGGTTTTAAAAGGTCAATGCCAATTTCCTTGAAATAATAATGACTTTCGGTTTCCTCATCAAGTATCAGAATTTTAGACTCACTGCCCAATCCAAGAACTGCTTCATTTGGAACCGAATAAAAAAATTGTTTCCCTATTTCTATTTTAGCTTCAGCAAACATTCCAACGATAAAATTTGTGTCATGCTCATTTAAAATGTGAGCATGTACCTGAACTGTTCTGTTTTTATTAATTTTTTTACCGATAAGGAAGATCTCAGCTTCATACTCTTTATCGGAAGACTCCGTAATCTTAAATCTAATGGGCTGTCCTTTTTTTAGCTTTAGAATATCTTTTTCAAAAACCATCAACTCCAGGTGGATATGTTCATTATTCACAATTTCAACCAGTTCGGTGTGAGGAGCAACAAAACTCCCACTGGCCGCATTTACGACAGTAACACTTCCTGTTAATGGAGAGAAAATATCTATATAAGAGCTGATGACTCCTCTTTCCACCTGATCTGTTGGGATCCTGAGCAACTGTAGTTGTTTTTTCAATCCTCTGTAAGCGGCTAAACTTCTCTTATAATTGCTTTCCGCTTCTAAAAAACGTTTTTCGGAGACCACATTTTCATCCATCATTCGTTGATGCCGCTCGTATTCTGATTGTAAGTACTCTAACTGTTCTGTTGTTTCAAGGTATTCCTGTTGCAACTTTATGATCT
>CAWZYX010000011.1:0-43999 GCA_963966315.1 uncultured Winogradskyella sp.
CCTAAATATGAGGATATCTATCAGAAAACCCTGAGAGATTATCTTGTAAGTTTTAAATAGGGACCTGGGTTTCTGAAATAAATTGTCTGCTTTGGTGTCAAGTGAAAATCTGGAACTTCTATGTTAAATGGTAGAGAGCTACCAAAGAATTAGAAAAGAATTTCATAAAACAACACGGTATGGTTATCTTCACTTGAGAACATTCATGAACGACCAATACTTGTTTTCTTTGAAAAAGCATCTTATTCGATTATCCAGGGATCTTGATGGCGAACTCCTTTACGATGAACTTGTAAAGCGGCTGTATGCTACAGATGCTTCCGTCTACCGCATCATACCCCTGGCAGTCGCTTTTCCAAAGCATTCAGATGATTTAAAAAAACTCATTCTGTTTGCCCAGCAATATAGCTGCAGCCTTATCCCTAGAACAGCTGGAACCTCACTGGCTGGTCAATGTGTTGGGGAAGGAATCGTGGTTGATTTTTCAAAGTACTTTACTGATATTATCAGTTTCGATAAGGAAAAGGCTTTGGTTACGGTTCAACCAGGAGTGGTAAGGGACCAATTAAATAATTTCCTAAAACCGCATCAGTTGTTTTTTGGACCTAATACCTCTACCTCCAATCGATGTATGATGGGCGGAATGGTTGGTAACAATTCCTCAGGAACCACCTCCATTAAATACGGTGTAACAAGAGATAAGATAGTTTCTGTTAAAGCCCTGTTGAGTGACGGTTCTGAGGTGAATTTTGAGGAACTTAATAATGATACGCTCAACCAAAAGCTAAAAAAAGATGATCTGGAGGCTGCCATTTATAAAACACTGTATAAACGTCTCAGTGATCCCAGTATTCAAAACGCCATAGTTGAAAACTATCCTAAACCCTCCATTCACAGACGTAATACAGGATATGCTTTAGATGTCTTGCTGCAAAGCACGGCATTTGAAAACATTGGGCAAGCATTTAATATCTCCAAACTTATTTGTGGGAGTGAAGGAACACTGGCTCTTGTTACGGAGATCACCCTTCTACTGGATTCACTTCCACCAGAGCACTCTGCGTTAATTGCTGCTCATTTTGATTCCATCGAATCCTGTTTAAATGCAGTGCAGCCTGCTATGAATCATGATTTGTTCCAGTGCGAAATGATGGACGATACCATTCTCGATCTTACAAAGCACAATAAATCCCAGGCTGCAAATAGAAGCTTTATTCAAGGCCATCCTAAAGCCTTGCTCATGTGTGAACTAAGGTCAGACAGTATAGAAGATCTTAACGAGCAAGTAGAAAGACTGAACAAAACATTTAAAGACACGGGGCTGGCTTATTGTTATCCTGTACTGTACGGAGATGATATTGTCAAGGCTGTGGAACTGCGAAAAGCGGGTTTAGGATTATTAGGCAATATGATAGGAGATAAAAAGGCAGTGGCCTGTATTGAAGATACGGCTGTTGCTTTGGAAGATCTTTCAGATTATATCGCAGAGTTCACGTCTTTAATGAACTCCTACAACCAGAATGCTGTGTACTATGCTCATGCTGGCGCAGGAGAACTGCATCTTCGGCCGATACTCAATTTAAAGCACGGAGAAGATGTTAGCCTGTTTAGAAGTATCACCTCAGATGTAGCAAGGCTGGTAAAAAAATATAAGGGATCTTTGTCCGGAGAACACGGCGATGGTATCGTACGTTCAGAATTTATACCACTGATGCTGGGAAAGACGAATTTTGAATTGATCGAAGAGGTAAAGTCCGTTTTTGATCCTTCCAACATCTTTAATCCCGGAAAAATAACAGAGCCTCGCCCAATGGACAAAAACCTGCGTTACGAAATTGATAGAAAGGAGCCACAGCCAACATCCTTTCTCAATTTTGAGAATACAATGGGAATACTAAGAGAAGCCGAAAAATGTAACGGCTCTGGCGATTGCAGAAAATTACCGGAGTTCGGCGGGACGATGTGTCCAAGTTACAGAGCCACCAAAAACGAAAAGGACTCTACGAGGGCTAGAGCCAATGCACTCAGAGAGTTTTTAACTCATTCCAATGAAGAAAATAAATACGATCATGAGGAATTAAAAGAGGTTTTTGACCTTTGTCTAAGCTGTAAAGCATGTTCCAGTGAGTGTCCCAGCAGCGTTGATGTGGCAGCGCTCAAAGCAGAGTTTCAGTACCAGTATCAGCGATCAAACGGTATCTCATTAAGAACAAAGGCCTTTGCATTTAACACTGCACTCAATAAACGATTGATCCCATTTTCCGGAATTGTAAACTGGACTTATAAGAATGGAGCAACAAGCTATTTGCTCAAAAAAATTCTTGGTATAGCTCCGCGACGGTCTTTCCCTAATCTTTCAAATGAAAGTTTAAGTAATTGGTTTCAAAAGTATAATAATGAGTACATTGGAGATAATCCAATCAAAACTGTTTACTTGTTTATCGACGAGTTTACCAATTACCTGGATACGGATATAGGCAAAGATGCCATTGTCTTATTAACACGGCTGAATTACAAGATTGCCTACCTTCCTCATGAAGAATCCGGAAGAGCAATGATCTCTCAGGGTTTGCTCAAAGAGGCTAAAAAGGTAGTCGATAAAAATGTGGACCTTTTTAAGGATAAAATCTCAGAGAAGACCCCATTGATTGGAATTGAACCTTCGGCCATTCTGGGTTTTAAAGATGACTATCTCAGACTTGCAACAGATCTTGACGCAGCAAAAAACATTGCAGACCACTGTTATTTGATAGAGGAATTCATTCAGAATGAAATAAAAGCCGGGCATATCAAAGCCCATCAATTTACCGAAGAGAAAAAAACAATCAAATTCCACGGCCACTGTCACCAAAAGGCGTTGATAAATCAAAAATGCAGTTTTGATGCATTGAATCTTCCAAAAAACTACAGGGTCACTTTAATCCCAAGCGGTTGCTGTGGTATGGCTGGGAGCTTTGGTTATGAGAAAGAGAAATACAACATTAGCATGACCATTGGCGGTCATACCTTATTCCCTGCAGTTAATAAGGCCTCGAAAGACACCATTATTGTAGCAAATGGCACCAGTTGCCGCCATCAGATCCTGGATGGTACCGGTAGAGCAGCCAAACACCCTGTGACTATTCTTAAAGAGGCATTAATCTGATCGCTCTCTTTTTGGCTGTTCAACAATGGTAATGGCAGCAATAAGATCCTTGACCTCCATTTCTTTTAAATCTTCATCTGCAAAAAATGGTGATAGTTTATCACTGTTGTAATTGTAGATTTTCCACCTTTTGAATTGATATTCCAGGGCGGTGAAATTCTCCACCCAATCTCCGGAATTGAGATAGGTTGTGGTTCCGTTTTTATTTTCACGTCGCAGCATTTTGGGCTGGTGAATATGACCGCATACAACGTAGTCATAACCATTCTCAATGGCTAGCTCGGTGGCAACATCTTCAAAATCATTTACGTATTTAACAGCTGACTTAACGCTGTTTTTAATGCGCTTAGAGAGCGAGTAGCGCTCTTTCCCGAGCTTCTCAAGACACCAGTTGATCATCCGATTTATTAGAATAAGCAGATCATAACCCCATCCCCCAAGCTTGGCCAGCCATTTGGCATTTTGAATTGAAATATCAAAAACATCTCCATGGAAAAACCAAGCTCTTTTACCATCAAGATTGAGAACCAGTTTGTTAACAATAGAAATATTGCCGATACTAGTATCGGCAAACTTTCGAAGCATTTCATCGTGATTCCCGGTAATGTAGATGACCTCGACTCCGTTTGAGGCAAAGTCCATAATTTTTTTAATGACGCTTAAATGCGATTTAGGAAAGTACCTTTTTTTAAACTGCCAAATATCAATGATATCGCCATTTAAAATAAGCTTCTTGGGCTCAATACTGTTCAAATAGGTGAGGAGCTGTTTGGCGTGGCAGCCGTAGGTGCCAAGATGAACATCTGATATTACCGCTATTTCTACTTTCCTTTTAAGATTCAAGGCCTTTGCTTTGTGCAAATAACCATATTGGGCTTTACTTGTACATTACTAAACAATTAATTTAGCATCAGCTAAAGGTTATTAAAATGTTAGCTTGAAAAAGTCTCTGGTGTTAAACCATTCCCCTAAAAAAAGTGGAGAGTTTTTTATTCTCTTGAAATACGATTACTTTAGCCAAGAAAATGGCAGGAAATACGTTTGGCAATCTTTTTAAACTCACAACCTTTGGAGAATCTCATGGAGAAGCCATTGGTGGTATTATCGATGGTTGTCCTCCCGGATTAGAGATAGACTTCGAGTTCATCCAAAAGGAAATGGATCGGCGTCGTCCCGGACAATCAACAATTGTAACTCAGCGGAAGGAACTCGATGCAGTAGAGTTTTTCTCAGGGATCTTTGAAGGGGTGACCACCGGCACGCCCATTGGTTTTGTGATCAAAAATACAAATCAGAAATCTAAGGATTACTCCCACATCAAGAATGTATACAGACCAAGTCATGCAGATTATACATACGATCAGAAATACGGCATCCGTGACTACCGTGGAGGCGGAAGAAGCTCCGCCCGCGAGACAGCATGTCGTGTAGTTGCCGGAGCCATAGCCAAACAACTGCTTCATCCTATTGAAATAAGCGCATTCACCTCCACCGTCGGAACTATTTCCTTGAGCGGCGATTACACATCTTTCGATCTGGGACTTAGTGAATCGAATACTGTTCGATGTCCTGATCCCGAAATTGCTGAAAAGATGATTCGGCATATCAGAGAAATAAAGAAACAGGGAGATACTGTTGGTGGTGTTGTGAGTTGTGTGATTAAAAATGTACCTGCCGGATTAGGGGATCCTGTTTTTGATAAACTTCATGCTCAACTCGGTAAGGCCATGCTTTCAATCAATGCTGTGAAAGGATTTGAGTACGGTAGTGGATTCAGTGGTTCTCAAATGCTGGGCAGTGAGCACAATGATCAGTTCAATAACGATGGCAGTACCATTACTAACAATTCTGGTGGGGTACAGGGAGGGATTTCTAATGGTATGGACATTCATTTTAAAGTAGCATTTAAACCTGTAGCCACGGTGCTCCAAAAGCAAGAAACCATCAATAGTAAAGGTGAAACAGTGGAAATGCAGGGAAAAGGGCGTCATGATCCCTGTGTGGTTCCAAGAGCAGTCCCTATCGTTGAAGCTATGGCCGCATTGGTGATTGCAGACTTTACTTTACTGCGCAGAACTGAATCGAAAGACTGGTAAACACATCAACATTTAATGAAAAAACTCGCTTTACACTGGAAGATCATAATTGGAATGATTCTAGGAATCATTTTCGGATTCATTATGAACTCCATCGACGGAGGAAAAGGATTCGTTACCGATTGGATATCTCCTTTTGGAACCATTTTTATCAATCTGTTAAAACTTATTGCAGTCCCGCTAATTCTAGCTTCGCTGATCAAAGGAATCTCAGACCTTAAGGACATTTCAAAAATTAAATCCATGGGCTTACGTACCATATTAATTTATATTGGTACAACTGTTGTGGCCATTACAATAGGTTTATCTGTTGTAAATATCGTCAAACCAGGTACTGGAATGTCACAGGACACCATCACAAAAATTGAACAGAAATATCAGAATGATGCTGGTGTGACTGATAAAATAACCCAGGCAACAGCGCAAAAAGAGGCGGGCCCATTACAGGCACTTGTCGATATATTTCCAAGTAATATTTTCACAGCAATGGGAGAGGCCAAGATGCTGCAGGTGATTTTTTTCGCATTATTTCTAGGGATATGTCTACTCCTGATCCCTGAAGAGAAGGCCAAGCCAATGATCGATATTTTTGACTCATTGAATGAAATTGTGATGAAGATGGTCGATTTGATCATGCTCTTCGCTCCTTATGCAGTTTTTGCACTTCTGGCGAATGTGATCATTGCTTTTGACGATACCGAAATCCTAGTAAAATTATTGTGGTACGCCTTGTGTGTGGTTGTAGGTCTTATTCTCATGGTTATCTTTTACCTTTTTTTGATCAAAGGGGTTACTGGAAAGTCACCGATTTGGTTTTTAAACAAAATAAGCCCTGCTCAATTGCTGGCCTTTTCAACAAGTTCCAGTGCCGCTACCTTACCGGTTACCATGGAACGTGTTGAAGAGCATCTTGGAGTAGATAAGGACGTGTCTGGTTTTGTATTGCCCGTTGGTGCAACCGTTAACATGGATGGTACCAGTCTGTATCAGGGAATTGCTGCGGTATTCATAATGCAGGTAATTTGGCCTGAAGGCCTTGGTTTTACCAACCAGCTTATCATCGTGCTTACGGCATTACTAGCTTCCATTGGAAGTGCCGCTGTCCCAAGTGCGGGAATGGTCATGCTGGTTATAGTTTTAGAGTCTATTGGTTTTCCTTCTGAACTTTTACCCATAGGACTGGCATTGATTTTTGCCGTGGACCGTCCTCTAGACATGTGCAGAACGGTTGTAAATGTTACCGGAGATGCCACGGTATCCATGTTGGTAGCAAAGTCTTTGGACAAACTGCACGATCCTCAGCCAAAACAGTGGGATGATAATTACAAACGGTTTCATAACTAGTTTTATTTTCATAGTTTTAACGAAGTCTATATGTAAACCTGCACTATGAATATTTGTTTCATCATGTATCCATGGGAAGAAATGGATCCCGAGAACGACACAAGTCTGGCGCTAATTAAGGAATGTGTAAAAAGGAAGCACGGTGTTGCCACCTGTACCCCTGCAAATCTTACCATCAGGGGCAGCGTGACGAACGCTTTTTGTAAAGTGGTAAAGCGCATGGATAAATGTCCAAGTTCTCTCAAGGCTTTTTACAATAAAGTAGAGCTTCGAGATGAAATGTTGCCATTAGCAGGGTTTGACGCCATCTTTTTTAGAGCTAATCCTCCAATGGACCCCATCATGCTCAATTTTTTGGATTCGGTAAAAGACGATGTTTTCATAGTGAATTCTCTTGAGGGCATGCGGGAGGCCAATAATAAGCTCTATACTGCTGCCTTTGGTGACGCTCATAGCAACATCATTCCCAACACGCATGTTTCGAAAAATAAAAATTATCTGATCCGACAGATCAAAGAATCCAAGTCTGATAAAATGATCTTAAAACCCTTAAATGGTTTTGGTGGTTCTGGGGTAATACTGATTGAAAAGTCGGCTATGAACAATATCAATTCTCTTCTTGATTTTTACATAAGTGCCGGTGATGGTGAATCAAACTACGTCATTTTACAGGACTATATTGAGGGGGCTGATAAAGGTGACGTTCGAATTCTTTTATTAAATGGTGAGCCCGTAGGAGCCATGAAACGTGTGCCCGGTAAGGACGACCATCGCTCTAATGTGACTGCTGGTGGCTCGGTACAGAAGCACACATTGACGAAAGAGGAAAAAGCCCTCTGCAGACAAATTGGTCCCAAATTGGTGAAAGACGGACTGTACTTCGTAGGAATAGATGTGATTGGTGGAAAGCTGGTTGAGGTCAATGTTATGTCCCCGGGAGGAATCACCTATATCAACAAAGTCTACAAGAACAAAAGAAAGGTGGAAGAAAAAGTGATCGATTTTCTGGAAAGCAAAGTGATGGATAAACTTCAAAAATTTGATCGCATCACAAAACTTCGCAAAGCTGTTGATGAAGCCTGAGCAGCATTAAAGAATGAAAAGGTCGGTTCTTTTATTAGTGATACTTATTTTTGCTTCTACCTGTTTCGCTCAACGAAAAAAATGCAGGAGGAAAGACTTTAAAAACCTTTATAAGGGTACAACTATCCTTGATTATCAGACTGTTTTTAAGAAGGACAGCATCACTTACAAACAACTAAAGTTTACTTGTGCATCTTGGTTTTTAACAAGTCGTGCCATGTTCAATAAATTAGGAAAGTGGGAGGGCACTCTGCACTCCGAAAATCACAACGATTATTCTATACTAGTCTGGGATGAGGTTGAATTACTTTCAAACCAACAATTGTTTACGGTCATTACTTTTGGCTATGAAGATTCGTCTTCGTCTTCGTCTTTCATTGTTCTAGAAAAAGATGGACGGGATGCTTTGGCTAGTTCTTCAATAGATCAAAATAAACTAGCTACGGCCTTGGAAACACTCGTAATAGATTATGGTTATAAGAATGACCAGTTTATGGAGGTATATAGAAATGATAGAGATACAAGTCATTATAAAGATAAGTAAATGAAAACACTGGATTGGACCAGAGACGAGCTCATTGCGTACGTATTGCTGTACGCCGCACATTCAGATTTTAAAGAACAACAAGCGGAGCGGGATTTGATCATTTCAAAAGTTGATCTTGATACCTTTCAGGAAATACATGAGGAGTTCGATCACGACAACGATTATCAAAGTATCAAAAAGATACTGACCAGTCTTAGACAACACGCTTACACCTCAGAGGATGCGGAGGTTCTATTGGAGGATATCAGAATATTGTTTTTTGCAGACGGCGAATTCACTATCAATGAGCAGAATATGCTCCTTTGCCTTGGACGACTTTTTAAATCGATTTGATGGAACGATTAACTATAGACCAAATGGTCTCTAAAATTGACTGCGGAGAACCTTTCAATGCAGTTGCTGAGGAGTACTCATTTACTTTGAAAATTGAGGATTATGCGTATTATGTATGTGCTGCTATTCACGATGGTCACCAATTTAGACGAGAGCTGTGGGAAAATTGCCTGCACAGTGAGTACGACCGCTGGTATGAGGAGGACCCTGAAACAAAAACGATGATCAATAGTCATCCTATTGTTATTGCGGGAATGGATTCGCGATTTGAGTATGATTTAAATCGTTTCCCGGAGGAAGCAGTTTTTGAGACTGCCTGGGGAAAAACCTTATGGCGCCGACCCCTCAGTAAAAATGAAATACAATTAAGCCTCGAAAAACACAGGGGTTTTTATACAGTGGTAAAGGCTTTGATCACTAAATTAGAAGCTCTGCATACATACTGTATTGTTTACGATATGCATAGTTATAATTGGCAAAGATGGGATAGGGAAGTGCCCACCTGGAACCTGGGAACCAAGAATATCGATAATGAGAGGTTTGGATCCATCGTAGAATCCTGGCGTCAAATGCTTTCAGAAATAAAACTTCCCAATGACATCAGGCAAACGGCCAAAATCAATGACACCTTTTTCGGGAATGGTTATTTTTTGAGATTTATTACCAACAACTTCGATCACACACTTGTGTTAGCAACAGAAATTGCAAAGGTCTACTGCGATGAAATAAATCAACGCATCTATCCTGAGGTGGTGTCAGCTGTTGAACAACAACTGAGGGAGCTGTTACCAAAGCATGCAGAATCCTTTATTAAACACTTCAAAAGTTAATGAGTAAGATCAAAACAACCACAGAGTTCAGGGACCTTTTTGAGATCGATGCCAATTTGCATCGGCTGGTACGTACGATCGAGTTGCTTAATTATGTTAACCCGCTTAATATAGCGGCTGAAAAAAAGAAGTTTATTTCGTCGAAATACAACTACGAACCAGAATTCAGATACCCTAAAAAAAAATTCAACGGATACAAATTACACCGCCTTTTCTTTTCTCAAAGGCTGGAACGAATTGATGATGAGGACATCCGCCAACTTTATGAAGATGTTATCTATGAATATTCCGGTCTTATCGAATGTATTGAGACAATTGGACACGGCAGAAAATTCTACTTCAACAGTCTTAAAAGTTTCGGAACTCCTACTGAACAGGATCTAGACAATGCCCGATTTATCCTTCGTTTTGATGACTCAGAATTTCGTGAGGACCTTTTACCGATGTACTCTGTTGAAGAGGCACGAGAAGTATTTGAGGAATTTGCTAAAAGATATGATTTTAACTTTAAGATAAAAATTTCAAAAAATCTTTCTGCAGCTGCTATGGTCTTAAACAATTCTCAGACCCTTGTATTGAGAAAGACACATAAGTTTAGTAAAAATCAGTTGGATGTACTTACTAATCACGAGATAGGTGTGCATATGGTCACGACCTTTAACGGGTTATTGCAACCCCTAAAGGTCTTTTCAAATGGATTCCCGAACAACGTGGAAACTCAGGAAGGGCTAGCTGTTTATTCTGAGTTTATGAGTGGTTCACTAACAATAGAGCGCCTAAAGGAATTAGCCTACCGGGTTATTGCAGTGGACAGTCTTCACAAAGGCTACCAATTCAGTGATACATTTGACCTTTTACACAACCAGTACAAACTCAATCGCGATAAAGCGTTTGCTATTACATTGAGAGTACACCGTGGTGGAGGTTTTACAAAGGATCACCTTTATCTGCGTGGACTTAAAAAAGTGTTCAGGTATGCCCAAAGCGACAAGGATCTCGGAATTTTATTAACAGGGAAAGTGTCCATGGATTACATCCCAACTATCCAAAAATTACAGGGCATGGGACTGGCCATTCCAGCTCGTCATTTTACGGATGCATACAGATCAAATAATAACAAAGACGTTAATCTTGAATTTATTTTGCGGGGTTTAAAATGAAGTAGCCGTTCAAAGATTAAATTGGTAAGTACTTTGGTTTAATCTAAAAATAGTGTGTTTATATCGATAATATTCCTTTAGTACCATTCATTGAAATATTTTTATTCCAGCAAATTTAAACACTTTATGTGTTTTGAAATTCTGGTTCTGTGCCGGGTTTTAAAGATTTGTTTAGGTTAAATTAGTTTTTAAGTAAGTTGTTAATTTTTGAAACCCACGATCCATAGGTCGTGGGTTTTTATTGGTCTAAAAATTTAGATTGTAATTCTGGTGTTGGGATCATACAGGAATCTTTTTTTCCAAACCACTTGTAACGATTTCTGGCTACCAGATCATATATCCAATTCCTGATCGATAAAGGAATCAGTTTAAAAACCTTTAACAAATTGTAAGGGAAACCTAATTGACTTGCAATGTTCAGAGCCGCATCAGATTTAAAATGAACGTGATTTGTGCTGGGATTATAGGTAATAATGGAATCCATTTTCGAAGGATCAATCTCAAAATACTTCAAAATTGTATGACCCAATGCCCCTTGAAGAGGGGCGTACCTAAATACATCTTTTTTATCGCGTTTGATCACAAAAAGAACGCTGCTGTTACACAGGTTGCAAACACCATCAAACAGAATGATAATTTTATGTTCAGGTATGTTCAATTCATCCATATGAGCAACGTTTATTTAGCGGCTTCAACCAATTCAAGCTGATCTACACTTACATTGGTCGTAAAAACACCGTAATTCACAACAGCCTTATTTTTTTCAAGCGCATCTACTGTTCCCACCGCCTTTCCATCGAACATACGCACCTTATCGCCTAATTTAATAGCTGGCTTTGGGGGCTCCTTTTTGACCTGCTCTCGCTTTTTCTTCTTTTTTTCCTCCCTTATAACCGCAATTTTTCGATCGGCCTCTTTTTTAATTTGCTGCTGCTGCTGTTTCTCTCGTCGTTCTTGTTTTGCTGTGGTTTTTTTTCGTTTCGAGTTTTCAATTTGAACCAGCTTGAAAAAATCGGCCAGCAATTCTCTTTTTTTGTTATTGTTGAAATAGCGATCTGCGAGATCTTTAACTTTCTGCCCTAAATAGATGAGTCGCTGGTTAGAATCGTATAGTTCCTGATAGCGTTCCAATTTGTTTTGTACTTTTTTATTAGTTTCCTCCAGCTGCCTGGCCTCAGTTTGTTTTTTGGCTTCATTTTGCCTCAGGGAACGCTCAGTACGCTCTAACTTACTACGCTCTTTTTGAAGTTTTGCAATCGTAGCATCAAGTCGGACCTTACTTCTTTCAATTTTCTTCTTTGATTTATTGATCAAAGAATAGGGAATACCGTTCTTTTGAGCCACTTCAAACGTAAACGAACTTCCGGCTTGTCCTACAACTAACTTAAACATTGGTTCCAGGGTGTGTTCATTAAAAAGCATATTACCATTGCTCATAAAAGGTAATTCACTTGCAAGGAGTTTTAAATTTGAATAGTGAGTTGTGATAATTCCAAATGCCTGACGATCATAAAAGACCTCCAAAAATGTTTCTGCCAGGGCTCCCCCAAGTTCAGGATCACTCCCTGTTCCAAACTCATCTATTAAGAATAAGGTGTTCTTATTACATTTCTTAAGAAAGTAGTTCATCTGCTTTAACCGGTAGCTGTATGTGCTTAAGTGATTTTCAATCGATTGGTTGTCACCAATATCACTCATTATTTTATCAAATAAACACACGGTCGAACGTTCGTGTACAGGAATTAAGAAACCACTTTGCAACATGACCTGTAATAAGCCAACTGTTTTTAGCGTGATGCTTTTACCCCCGGCATTTGGCCCGGAAATAACGATGATCCTGTTATGAGCATCCAGTGAAATAGACTGAGGATATGTTTTTTCTCCTTTTTCATTATTTGTTTGATACAATAAGGGGTGGTAGGCGTCGACTAAATCAAGGATTTTCGAATTATTGATCTCGGGTAACACCGCATTGATGGATCTTGCGTACTTGGACTTCGCGTAAATGATGTCCATTTTAACCAGGTAGTTCTGATAGTCTGATAGAAGGGGAAGATGCAACCTGAGGTAGTCCGTTATCTCTTTTAAAATCCGAATCACCTCTTCCTTTTCGTCGTACTCGAGATTATTCAATTCTCTGGAATACTGAAGGGTCACGTCAGGCTCTATATACACTATACTTCCTGTTTTACTTCCGCCCATGATCGCACCTTTCACCTTACGACGGTACATAGATTTTACAGCAAGAACACGCCTGTTCTCCACAACCGACTCCCTGATATCGTCCAGATAGTCCATATTGTGATAAGTATTTAAGGCAGCATTAAAGCTTGAATTGATTCTGGTTTTGACCTTGCTTATTGATTTTCGCAATTCATTTAGTAGAGGTGAAGCATCATCTTTAATATCTCCGAAACGATCAATTATTTCATCAATCTGCTCCACAACGGCTGTTGTATAGTCGATGGATTGACTAAAATTAAATAAGTTTGGATAGTACTCCTTAAACTTTTCTTTAAACCTTAACTGAGCGTTTACCGTCAGGGAAATACGCGAAATTTTTTGTAAGCTCGATACCTCGAGATAAGTGTTTTCAATCCCTAATAGTTTTAGCTCAGCAGTAATAGGGTCAAAGCCATGGTTGGGAAATGTATTATCATTTTGAAACGATGAAAAGTATTCATTTACATAGTTCAATTCCTGAAGCACTTTATTGGCTGTAGAAAAAGGTTTTATGTTCTTCACCTCTTCTTTGCCTAACTGCGTAATACAATGGACCTCTAGATTTCCTAAAACTCTATCGAATTCCAAATCGGTGAGAGTTTTTGAATGGATATTGATCATTAAATCTGCTACTGAAATTGTTTTACAAAGTTAGCGCAAATAAGAAGATATGCCTAATCTGTCAGATATCAGCTAAATGGTTATTTTTACAAGGCTGATTATGAACGTACAAATTGAATCTTCATGGTTTCAACAACTGAAGCAAGAGTTCGATAAACCCTATTTTAAAGATCTGGCGGCATTTGTAAGGTCTGAATATCAGAATGGAACCTGTTACCCTAAAGGGAAGGACATTTTCAAGGCTTTCGAACTCTCAACATTTGAAGATACGAAGGTTGTCATTATTGGTCAGGATCCTTATCACGGGCCTTTACAGGCACATGGCCTTTGTTTTTCCGTGCAAGAGGGGGTTGCACATCCACCATCACTTGTCAATATTTTCAAAGAACTGGAAACAGATATCGGCCATACTTATCCTACAACTGGTAATTTAATCCCTTGGGCAAAACAGGGAGTACTTCTTTTAAACGCCACGCTCACTGTACGTAAGGGTCATGCCGGAAGTCATCAAAATAAAGGTTGGGAAATTTTTACAGATGAAGTGATTAAAACCATTAGTCTGAAGAAAGAAAAAGTTGTGTTTTTGTTGTGGGGCGGTTTCGCCAGACGAAAGAAAAAAATCATCGATAAGCAAAGGCATTTTATTCTGGAATGCGGTCACCCGTCGCCACTTAGTGCCAATAGAGGGTACTGGTTTGGGAACAAGCACTTCAGCCAAACTAACTCCCTGTTGGCGCAAGCCGGTCTGGAATCGATCGATTGGTCGTTAAATTAGTAGTTTTGGCAATTTGCAATTCCTCTTTTGGAGACACCGATCGTTTGGTTGTTTTGTTCACACTGAAGAAGAGTAGTAAGAAATTCATCACAACCAATCCTAGAAGAATAATGAAAATTGTTGTGATCATAAAGAGTATTTGGGTTAAAGCTTCAGAGAGACAAATGTAGTTGAAAATATCTGAACCTGAAAATTTTCTTAAATACTTAAGAAAATGGCTACTTAACAGAACCTAAATAGGCATCACCAATTCAGAGTAGGATAAATTCTTGTCGATGATACTAAGGCTTTTAAGCTGTCTCTGAACATTTAACATGGTGGATTCGTCCGGTACTTTCTGTGACCACTCCGTCAGACTCAACCATTGCCTCACATCTTCGAGTTTTTGCTGATATCTCTCTGAAATCATTTGATCTATATTTTCAAGGCTCTTAAAGCTGTTTGTGCACTTATTGATAATATCCAATATAGTTTTTAATTCATTCTTATGATCTTCTATAAAAGCATTTCTCACCGCAATGACAAAACAGGGCCAAGGCGTAGGACATTCTCCGATTTTCTTCAAAATCTTTTGATCTACATATGGTTTTGTGGTAAAGGACTCCCATAAGAAATAATCAGCTTGATTCCTGGTGAGGGCATGTATTCCCCCGGCCAAATCATTGATGATTTCAAATTTGAGATCAAGATCCAGGTTCCATCCTAGATTTTCTGCATTTACATAAGCCATCAAATGGGACCCCGAGCCTTTTCTACTAATGGCTGCTCTTGTACCTCTTAAGTCATTAGGAGTCTTAAATAAAGCACTGTTAGCTACATGAATACCCCAGATCAATGGCGATGATACATATGTCTGGACGATTTTACAGTCATTCCCATTGACCATGTCTTTGATAATTCCCTCAGTTAAAATAACAGCTATATCAATCTCACCTGATCTTAAATAAGAACACATTTCTCCAGTTCCTCCCGGACAATCCTGCCATCTCAGATTAATGCCCTGTTTTTTATACAGACCATCCTTTAAGGTTAAATACCATGGCAAATTAAAATGTTCGGGAACTCCGCCTATTTTTACTTTAAACATTGCAACTAAAGAAAATCAGATATTAACAATTCTATTGAGGGCATGGATGATGAGTCGATCGATCGTTTTTGCAGGGTTTTTACTAAACGCTCCCGTGGCTCTGTTGGCAATTATGGCGTTTAAGGATAAAGCCTCATGCCCAAGAAGCTTTGACAAACCATAGATGACTGAGGTTTCCATTTCAAAGTTGGTGATTCTAAAGTCATTATATTGGTACGATCTAAGTTTTTCATTTAAAGATTCGTCGTTTAATGGAAGCCTTAGCACACGTCCCTGCGGGCCGTAGAACCCACCTGCTGTTCCCGTGATCCCCTTAAAGAATTTCGAGCTATCAAAATAGTTGGATAAAAACTCAGAATTGCTGATAATGAGGGGTTTTGCTTTATTGGCATCCCATTTGGTATGCTCAATAAAATGTTCTTCCATAGCAGGATTTCCAATTCCCTGGATTTGATAAAAGTGTAGCATGCCATTTACATCTAATCCATGCGTGCTTAACACAAACGAATCTACCGGAATATCTTTCTGAAGTGAACCCGAAGTACCAATTCTTATAATGTTCAGACTAATAAGATCCTTTTTGGGTTGTCTCGTTTGGAGATCGATGTTGACCAACGCATCCAGCTCGTTCAAAACAATATCTATATTATCCGGACCAATTCCAGTTGAAATCACCGTTATTCGTTTATCGTGATAATAACCTGTTTGGGTTTTAAACTCTCTCTTTTGAGTTGAAAACTCAATACTGTCGAAATGTCGAGTGATTTTTTCGACTCTGTCCAAATCACCCACAAAAATGATCGTGTCAGAAACATGATCTGGTTTTAGGTTAAGGTGATAAACACTACCATCTGGATTTAATATAAGTTCCGAATCTTTAATGGGCATTTATTACTTTTTTCATCAGTTTATTTTGAGCTTCACTAAATACAAAATCCATTCTGTTCACACCGCCATAAATCATTTGATTGTTGACGGTTTGTGCAGCATTTGAATGACCCAACAAAGCGTCATACCCCTCTCGATTTAGGGACAGGCCATTCTGAGAAATACTGTAAAGTGGTTGTAAATGCTTGATGATTCGCTGCATTTGAATATCTCCAAAGCCATAATAACCCTGATAGTTTAATGCATAACCCAGTAAATGATGAACGGATTTGATCTTGTAATCCCGGATTAATTTTAAAATATTCGTTTCAAGTGCACTTAAACCACTTTTTTGATCTGGAAAGCGCTGCAGGTGAGCTTTTAAACAATTACCCATATACTCAAAACTAGATGCCTTTGTAATATATGGTTTCAAGATATTATGGTCTGATCCGCAATAGGTACGCCATAAAGCTATGGCAAGTTCTTTGTCGTTTGGCGTCAACTCTATTCGATGTTCATAGTGTGCCAGAAGCTGATTCTGATTAAGCTCACTCAACCCTTTTAAATCCTTTTCACCATGGACTCTTCCACTGCAAACCAAACTGAGTTTACTTTTAATCTCTTTCTGATGAATTAGGTTGATAACTCCCAACATGTTAATATGACAGAATAAATCGTATTCAAACCAGAGGATAATTTCATTGTATGCTGTGGGAGAATCCAATTTGTGAAGCTCTTTTGCCAAATCCTGCTCATCCACCACAATATCATAGTAGTCGTTTAGAAATATTTTTCGCAACTTAAAAAACTCCTCTGAGTTAATTGCAGCAATAGTAGGACCTTCACAAAGCATTTCCTGCCAGGTAAGAATGGGTTCACTGAAACCTAGATCTGTCAGGTATTCACTTAGGTGTGTGCCGTTTGTAATGTGTAGTTTAGCACTCATTCAATTAGCCTCCTACACGTTTTACTCCAAACCCAAGCCTTTTTAATATCTCCATGATACGATCTCTGTAATCGCCTTGAACAATGATTTGTTTATTTTTGATTCCACCGCCTACACTAAGCTCTTTTTTCAATATTTGGGCTAGCATCTTAAAATCTTTTTTAGCTCCGTTATAACCTTCAATTATGGTAATTGGTTTGCCTTTCCTTTTCTCATATTTACATAAAAGAGGTTCATCCTGTAACCATATATCGATCTCGGTTGAGTTATCGTTTTCGTCTGCCTCTTGAGATACGTGATCAGGGAATAAGTTTTGTAGTTGGTCTTTTAAATCCATTAGTTCTTTTTTAAACCGAGCTCCATCAAACGCTGGTCCAGGAATTCACCCGCTGTGATGTCTTTATAGAGTTTGGGGTGATTTTCATCAATGCAGTTGTCAAGTACATCAAGCCTCATTGCACTAACGGGGTGCATAAAAAAGGGAATTGAATAACGCGATGTCCCCCATAATTCTTTTGGTGGATTGACCACCCTGTGGATGGTTGATTTTAATCTGTTATTGGTGAGTCTGGATAACATATCTCCAACATTAATCATCAGCTCATCAGGTTCGGCGATGGCATCAATCCATTCACCCTGTCGACTTTGCACCTGCAATCCCTTGCCCTGAGCTCCCATCAGTAGAGTAATTAAATTTATATCGCCATGAGCAGCAGCTCTAACTGCTTCCTGGGGTTCTTTAAGAATAGGAGGGTAGTGGATGGGTCGTAAGATTGAATTACCGTTGTGAATGTAACGGTCAAAGTAAGTCTCTTCCAGTTCTAAAAATAAGGCCAGAGCACGAAGCACATATTTGGCCGTTTTCTCAAGCATATTATATGCTTCCTTGCCTACCGTATTAAATGCCGGCAACTCTGAAACATACACATTTTCCGGATACTCTCTCTGAAGCACGGGATCGTCATCGACATATTGGCCAAAATGCCAAAATTCTTTTAAATCACCTTCCTTCTTTCCCTTAGCACTTTCCTTGCCAAAAGATACATAACCACGCTGACCACCTATTCCTGGTATCTCATATTTCTGTTTCTGTTCCAGAGGCAGCGAAAAAAACAATCTCACCTGTTCATACAGTCGGTCCACAAGATCGTCATCTAAAAAATGTCCTCGCAATGCGACAAAGCCAATTTCTTGGTAAGCCTTACCAATAGAGACTACAAAATTATTTTTGAGTTTGGGCTCCCCTGATAAAAAATCACTCAGATCTACACTAGGTATTCTTTCCATATATCATCAATTACGGCCTCACAATATACAAAGCTCTCAAAAAAACACAGGTCATATATCCTTAAAATCTGTGCTTTGTACTGCTAAATAATTGATTTTGATATGAATTTAATTACATTTGAGATTATATACTCGAAGCTACCTTTTATGCCAACGCTGACTAAAAATCAAATTCAATTCGACAAGAAAAACTTAGATGATAAAGTTCTTTTAGAGCTTTATTACAATATGTTACGCCCAAGGCTAATAGAGGAAAAAATGCTTATCCTCCTAAGGCAAGGCAAAATTTCCAAATGGTTTTCAGGAATTGGCCAGGAAGCAATTGCGGTTGGAGTCACCATGGCACTTGAGCCCGATGAATACATCCTGCCAATGCATAGAAATCTAGGTGTTTTTACGACTCGGAACATTCCTCTGTACAGGTTGTTCAGTCAGTGGCAGGGAAAGGCCAGTGGATTTACAAAGGGACGTGATCGTTCCTTTCACTTTGGAACTCAGGAATATCATATCGTAGGTATGATTTCACATTTAGGGCCACAACTTGGTGTTGCCGATGGTATTGCCCTAGCAGATAAGATTCGAAATAAAAGTGGCGTAACGGTTGTGTTTACCGGAGAAGGCGGGACCAGCGAAGGAGATTTTCATGAAGCGCTCAACGTGGCTGCCGTTTGGCAATTACCGGTTATGTTTTGTATTGAAAACAATGGCTACGGACTTTCAACGCCCACTACAGAACAATACCGCTGTAAACATCTGGCAGACCGAGGCAAGGGATATGGAATAGATTCTTTTATTATAGATGGGAACAACATCATTGAATGCTACACTAAAATTAAAAAGCTGTGTGAGAGCATCAGAAAACGACCCAGGCCAATATTAGTAGAATTTAAAACATTTAGGCGCCGTGGTCATGAAGAGGCCAGTGGCACCAAATATGTTCCCGAAGAATTGATGGCCGACTGGGAGGCTAAAGACCCCATAGAGAATTTTAGAAGTTATTTGTTCATCAACAAAATACTCAATCAAAAATTAGATGATCAGTTTTACACGGAGATCAAGTCTGAGATCGATGTGGAATTAGATCGGGCCTTTAAGGAACCTTCCATTATACCAAACCAGGAAACCGAGCTAAATGATGTTTATGCTCCTTTTGTTTATGAGGAAGTAAAACCGGCAGGTGCTCTTGATGAGATGCGTTTGGTAGATGCGATATCAGACGGACTAAAACAATCTCTTGAACGTCATGACGATCTGGTGATTATGGGACAGGATATTGCTGAATACGGTGGGGTTTTTAAAATCACAGAAGGGTTCGTAAAACTTTTTGGGAAGGAACGCATAAGGAATACACCCATATGTGAATCTGCGATTGTAGAGGCGGGTATGGGTCTATCGATCGCCGGAATGAAGGCGGTTGTAGAAATGCAGTTTTCCGACTTTGTAAGCTCGGGGTTCAATCCAATAGTCAATTATCTGGCTAAATCATATTATCGCTGGAGCCAGCAGGCCGATGTAGTGATTCGAATGCCATGTGGAGGGGGAGTAGCTGCCGGTCCATTTCACTCACAGACAAACGAAGCATGGTTTACCAAAACACCTGGCTTAAAAGTGGTTTACCCGGCTTTCCCTTTTGACGCCAAGGGATTGCTCTGCACTGCTATCAATGACCCCAATCCAGTAATGTTCTTTGAGCATAAAGCCCTATATCGCAGCGTAAGGCAGGAAATACCTGTAGATTATTACACTATTCCGTTTGGAAAAGCAAGTCACATAGCTCAGGGCGAAGACATCTCTGTCATCACATACGGGGCAGGCGTTCACTGGACGGTCGACTTCATGGAAAACCACCCGGACATTTCAGTGGATCTAATTGACCTGAGAACTTTACAACCTCTCGATACAGAAGCGATTTTTAATTCAGTAAAAAAAACAGGTAAAGTTCTGGTTTTAACAGAGGACTCCTTGTTTGGCAGTATCGCTCATGATATTTCGGCACTGATCATGGAACAATGCTTTCAGTATCTGGATGCACCCGTCAAATGCCTTGGCAGTATGGAAACACCTATTCCGTTTGCTGCTGATCTCGAACAACAATACCTTTCCAAGTCCAAATTGGACTCAACTTTACTCGAACTTCACGCTTTTTAAGCAGATAGGATATAATTCGTAACTGTCATTTTGACAGTTAACCTGAAAATAATTCAGCCATTTTGACTTGGCATCAATTTTGTCAATTATCATTAAAAATAACTGATAAAAACGATTATTATGAATACTTTATTCCCAACATTAAGAACAGGCAAAGTTGCTAATTCAGATGGATACAGAACATTGCCAACACTATCTAGCTGGATTGATGAATTGATCAACGATCCTTTTAATGCAGATATGGTTTCCAACTTTAATACAGGCATCACACTACCGGCAGTCAATGTAGTGGAGAACGAAAAATCCTTTAAAGTAGAGATGGCCATTCCTGGATTTAAAAAGTCGGATTTTAAAATTGATCTTGATAAAAACATCTTGAGCATCTCTTCGGAGACCAGAAATGAAAAGGAAGAGACCAATGAAAAATTTACAAGACGTGAATTTGGTTATTCCACCTTTAAAAGAACATTTCATATCCCTGAAACAGTGAATACAGACGGGATTAACGCTCAATATACCGATGGCATCCTTACTGTTGATCTTCCAAAAAAAGAAGAAGCCATTGACAAAGGTGTGAAACAAATAGAGGTATTATAGACATACATACCATACTATAACATAAAAAATGCCACAATAAGTGGCATTTTTTATGAGCTCTTCGCCTGAATATCTCGGGCAACGGCCTCCACTTCATCTAGTACCCGTAGAAGGTTTCCACTCCAGAGCTGTTCAATTTCTTCTTCGCTGTACCCACGTCTTACCAGTTCCAGGGTAACATTAAAGGTCTGAGATGCATCATTCCAGCCATCAATTCCGCCGCCTCCATCGAAATCACTACTTATTCCAACATGGTCAATACCGATCTTATCTACCATATAATCGATATGGTCTACAAAGTCCTTTACACCGACGGGTTCAGGAATGGTTTTCAGCTGTTTTAACGTTTTTTCTTTGATCGGGTTCATCTCAGCAAGATGATCGTAATAAATACTTCTGTCTTCAGCAGGCAATGCTCTTATCTGGCTGCGATTTAACCATTTAACACCCATGGAATCGAGAATTTTTTGAGCAATAGAATCTTCTGTTTTCCTCCGATTTTCATGTTTTATCGTATTGAGATAGGCGCTAAAGGCCACCGTTTGAACCACACCGCCGTTGTTTTTAAGCCATTGAAGTTGTTCGTCATCTAGATTTCGGCTGTGATCACATAAGGCTCTAGCCGAAGAATGGGAAGCTATTATCGGAGCTTGAGATAATTCAACCATCTGGCGCATGGCTTCTTTTGAAGGATGTGACACATCGATCATCATGCCCAGTCGGTTCATTTCTTTAACAGCCAGCTTTCCAAGATCACTAAGACCGTTGTGCAGCCACTGGTCATTTTCTTCTCCGGTGTTGCTATCACAAAACTGGCTGTGTCCATTGTGCGACAATGACATATATCGCCCTCCAAGGTCGTAGAATCTTTCAATGTTTGTTAAATCCAGGCCAACTGGATAAGCGTTTTCAATTCCGATCATGATCACTTTCTTGCCGGAAGCATGAATCCGTCTAACGTCATCGGAGTTAAGGGCAATGGCTGTTTCCTCAGGAGCAATTTGTTCAGCCAGATAATAGATGGCATTAAACTTAGCCATGGCATTATCATATGCTTTTGTATACCCATCATGGTTAAGTGAATCCTGACCAGTATAGACAATCAACCAAGCCACATCAAGCCCACCGGCCTTCATTTTTGGTAGCGTAATCTGCGTTTTGAGTTCCTGGGTGTAGTTTACAGAATCGGTGAAGTTTTTCACATTGATATCGCAGTGTGTATCAAGAGTGATCACCCTGTTGTGTATTGTTTTTGCAAGGTCGTATAGCTCAGATTCTGCCATTGTATTATTTTGTTTGGAATTGCAGCCTAAGACTGTCGTCAGCAATGAAGCCAGGAGTAGATATCTCATCTTTTTTTGCTAAATGTAACACAATCGTACAAAACAAAAAACCGACATACTTTTGAGCATGTCGGTTTTTACTTTACTAGCGATTTTCGATGTGTCATCTACTTCAAATTATTGAGATCATTTTGCCATGTTGTGGTTTTATTGACGATTTTATTTAATGCTTTCATGATTATAAAGATTCATTTAGTTGATAAGGAATGTCCTTATCGGTATCGTCGTTTGCTATTCCAAACATAGGCTTTTGTCTCAACAGATTTGCTAGTGATCTGATTGTTGTTTAACGTTCTCATAATTGTTGTTTTTTAATTGATTACACTATAAAGACGACGATCAATAGCCTTTGTTACGGATTTATGATTCTTTTAGGTTGATTTTAACAAATTTGTCGGAATCCTCAGTTGTCAAATGTTGTTAACAATGAAGTGTAAAAGCAGTATTATGTGTTAAATTTGCAAAATTAACCTTTGAAGAAAAAGACTACATGTCTAAAAACGAGATCTCAGTAGCCGAACATACAACAGAAAAAAGCCTCTATGACTATCAGATTTCTGATTTGAATAGAATATTTCAGGTCATGGATCAGTCTCCGGACGATTTTAACCTGTTGTATCAGCTACCAACAGGAGGAGGTAAAACGGTAGTGTTCTCTGAAATTGTTAGACGTTACATTAAAGATCACCAGAAGAAAGTAGTTGTTCTAACGCATCGTATTGAACTGTGCAAGCAAACATCAAATGTGCTTTCGGGTTTTGGCGTTGTCAATAAGATCATCAATAGCAAGGTAAAAACCTTGCCTGATCAGGACGACTATGAATGTTTTGTTGCCATGGTAGAGACCCTCAACAACAGACTCTCTGATAATGATCTTGAATTAAAGAATGTTGGACTTGTTATCATTGATGAGGCGCATTACAATTCATTTCGAAAACTATTCAAATATTTCAAGGATTGCTTTATCCTAGGTGTCACTGCAACGCCTTTAAGCAGTAACATCAAATTACCTATGAAGGATAATTACGATCAGCTTATTGTTGGCGATGATATTGCAACGCTGATCAAAAATGGCTATCTGGCCGACGCCGAATTATATGCTTATGACGTTGGATTAACCTCTCTGAAAATTGGAATTAACGGTGATTACACAGTTAAATCCTCCGAGGCACTCTATACCAATTTACATATGCAGTCCAAACTCCTGGGAGCTTATGAGGAACTATCTAAAGGAAAAAAGACCCTGATTTTTAACAATGGCATCTACACGTCTAAGGAAGTGTATTACACCTTTAAAAAAGCTGGATATAAGATTAAACACCTCGATAATACTGCAGGAAAGGAGGAGCGTAAAGATACGCTTAAATGGTTCAAAAACACTCCTGATGCCATTTTAACTTCTGTAAGCATACTTACCACTGGTTTTGATGAACCCTCTGTGGAAACGATTATTCTTAACAGAGCCACTCGATCATTGACCCTTTATTTCCAAATGATTGGAAGAGGTTCTCGAATTTTTGGAGACAAACGCAGTTTTCAAGTGGTTGATCTAGGGAATAATGTTGCGCGCTTCGGACCATGGAGCCAACCGGTAGATTGGCATCATATCTTTAAGTATCCGGATTATTATCTTGAGAACATGGTTGATGATTACACACTGGAGAGTGAATTTGTATATGAAATGCCAAAAGAATTAAGGGCACGTTTTATTAAATCTGATACTCTAACTTACGATATTAAAGAGTCTTATGATCAAGCCATTAGATCTGGAAAAAAAACTTTTACAGTTATTGAAGAATCGATCAGACAGCACTCCAAGATCTGTATTGAAAACAGTGAAGATATATACGATGCCCGAGAACATGTAAAACATCTACAGGATGAAATTGCTTATCGGGTCAATCAATATTGTTATTGCCTTATGAACAGTACCGACAACTACAAAGACTGGCTATTTGAAGAGTATAATAGACGACTTCGGCTTAGTTTCAATGGACAGTTTTAACGTTTTTTTTTGGCCTTCTGAAAAGAATTGGCGTTTCTTTGACTGAGGCACGATTTTTGATCATTTTAATTAAGATGAAAACGCGGCATCTATATTGTTCCATTGGATTGTTTTTTTGCGCTCTTCTATTGGCTCAGGCACAAGTAGTTGATCGTGAAAAAAAATCCATACGTATACCTGCTGTGGAATCACCTAAAGAAAAAGACTCCTCACTATCCCCACTTAAACTAGACCCTAAGAATATCCCAAATTTACCTCCAAGTACAGCCAATAATTTTAAAAATCTTTCAGAGGAACAGAAAAAGTTCATTATAAGAGAGTCGGAAAAACCCTTTTCTATGTTCGAGAACGACGGATTAAAAGACCCTGGGCAATTGTATGTAGAACGCTGGAAAAAGCAAGCAGCCCAAAGTGGAATTATAAAGGTGATGGATGATCAGTTTTTGGGGCAGTACAATATTGATGCTGAATTTGTCAATATTGTTTGCAGAGATCATGAATACCCCGACGGCGACCGTGTGAGAGTGCTTTTGAATGGAGACATTGTGTATAGAGATGTCACTTTAACCAGCTCTTACCGTCGATTGAAAGTAAATTTGGCTCAGGGAAAGAATCAATTAGATATTCTAGCCTTAAATCAGGGCGACTCAGGACCTAATACAGCCGAATTTGTAGTGTATGACGACCAAGGTAATATCATCTCTTCCAAAGAATGGAATCTGTTGACCGGTGTTAAAGCAACCATCATATTTGTGAATTACAAACCTGAAATCACCAGAAATTCGGAAGACAACAACAATTAGATTTATTTACTTGTTCACTAGTGCTAAAAAGGGCATGAATTCACCTCAAATTCTTCATTCCTTTTCAAAAACATTTCCTCTAAATCAATCAATTTTCAGCTTATCAAAATCGTTCATTATTAGCCTTTTAGAGCGGAATTATTGAGTAGACCGACTTTACGCGTAGTTCGTCGAAAAATTAGCTTCCAATAACCTGATTAATTGTTATCTTCACAGTGTTTAAGGCATTTTATGTCTTGGCAATTCGGAGGTTGATTAATAGCAAAACGTTGACCCCACATCTTCATAAATTTAATTCCATAGTTTAGCTCATATTCTTTGGCACTCATGTTATGCAAATAACGTTGGGGTCGTCTATTTTTTATACTTCAATGTTGTTTAATTGTTGAAACCAAACCATAACATATATTAAACAACAATTTATGAAAACAATTACTTTATCTATTTATCGCTTAATACCTGCCATTTGTTTGAGCCTGGTATTGAGTTTTTCTGGCTTTGCCCAGGTACCGGATATGCCGGCTACTGCAGGGGCAACCTCCAACGATATAGCAGATCCCTGCTACGGTTATGAGGTTGTTGATTACAAGCCCGGACCAGGAGTACCGAATGACCGTGCCATTCCTGGGAGGGCTCTGGGAGAACCCGATCGCGCTAATGAAGCCGGTGGCTTTGTCTCTTTAGGTCCTGATGGTGAAATCACCATAAAATTTGACGGTGTTGTTTACGACATGCCAAATTACGAAGAACTGCAGGTGTGGGAAACCACTTTTAGCGGGGATAATTGTAGTGGTGCGAATGATGAATACGCAGACGTTTCAGTCTCTAAGAATGATGTTGATTATTTTTCAATTGGTAACATTTGTCGTGATGGTGATCCATTGGATATTGGCGTTTCGGGGTTAGACTTTATCAGATACGTCAAAATCACAGACACGTCAAATGGCAATGGTTTTGGTGCAGATAAATCTTTTGATCTGGATGGAATAGAGGCCCTAAATGGCTGCTCCGAAGATCCCGGAGATGAACCAAACCCCGACCTTTGTCAGAATTATAACGCATTTTATGCACACAACGGCGCCGGAAACGCTTCTAGCTTGATTTTCGGATTGGAATTTCAACCTGGCATTGCCGATTTTTCAGATCTGCCACTCATCGATATGGGAGAATATGGTAACTCCTACCGCGTACACATCTCTTATGACGAGGCAGCGAATGTGATCTATACCGCCAGAAATGATGGTTCGGAAATCATTTCGTTTAGCTTCAACCCAGGAAATTCAAAATGGGAACAGTTGAATAGATTTGATCTGGATGGAGTACCTAATGGTGTGGTACAGAACGTATTCTATCAGGGACGTGTTTATTTAGGATCCAGTTCTTCAAACGATTTATATGAAGTAAACCCGTTGAATGGCGATGTACAACACTGGGAGATCAGTGGACTTAACATCAACGGCGGAGACCTCGTTGTTAAAGATGGCGTTTTCTATTCAGCCAGTAGAAGTGGAAGAAATATATATGAGATTACTTTTAACAATGACGGTACCTTTACAGGGTCTGCCACTGTGATCAATAACGGTCAGGGAACACCTGCTCAGGTCAATGGAATCGCACTATCAGCGGCCGGAAACTTTATCATGGCCAATGACGGAAAGACTGAGGTATATGAACTAGACAATCTTGGCGCTGAAATAGCAGCTTATGCTATTGATGCACCTTTCGACAGATTATTGGATGGTGATTTAGCCTCTGGTTGTGCCGATGGTGGAGGTGAGGAACCACAAGAGCCTTGCGATAACTACAAAGCATTCTATGTAGATCACAATGGAGGAGACTCCAATCTGTACCGAGTATCCCTTGACGATGGTGCTCTTACAGCTGGGCTTGAGCTGATCACTACCCTACCGTATTCAGCACACATTACCCTTAATACAGATGATGGATATGTGTATGCTGTGAACGAAGATTCAAAACAAATCGATAAGATCAATCCAAATGACGGAAATATTGAGGAATCTATCATTCTTAAAGATGATGGGCCTGCGATCAACTCTATTTACTGTATGGCTTATAACGCCGGTAGAATCTACCTGGCATCAGCCAACAAGGATATGATCTATGAAGTAGATCCTTCAACCGGTGACTATACGGTTATTGCTACTGAGGTGCCTGTAGAAGGAGGAGACCTTATTTTCAGAGGAGGCAGACTATTCCTTGCTTCACGCACTGGTCAGAGTACTTTATACTTAATCAGTGGTGGTCCAAACAGTGAAACTGAATGGGCTGAGATGCCTTCTAAAGTAAATGGCTTAGCATTGAATGCGTCTGAAGAGTTTATCTCTACACATTTCGGCAAGTCAATGATCTACAGATACAGTGGTGATGGTTCTGAATTGGATCCGTATGCTACTGATGGGTTCCAGTTTAAGAACGGTGATTTAGCGTCTGGTTGTACAGATGCAGATCCAGAGCCTGCAGGATGTGAGAGTTATGTAGCTTATGGTTCCAACTTTGGACCAGGTGAGGACTCTGTGATCTACGGTATTGAGTTTGATTCTGAGAACACAGCTGTAACGACTAGAATCGCTACACGTCCGTACAAGGCCCATGTGACCTTTAACCCGGATGACGGATATATTTACTCAGTAAATGAAGATGGTAACATCATTGAGAAGATCAGTCCTGTAGATGGTACCAGTGTGGCCATTGACCTGATCAAAGGAGATGCCGGTCAGCCGGATCTGAACAAGGTCATCAACATGGTGTACTACAATGGTAAGATCTACTTAGGTGATCAGAACAAAGACCTTGTCTTGGAGGTAGAATTTGTCGGTGGCGATGCAGCCTACTCCGTATATGCAAGTAATGTGCCTGTTTCAGGTGGAGACCTTGTATGGAGAGACGATGTACTGTACCTGGCAACACGCTCCGGTAACCGCATCCTTGAGATCGATGGTTCTGGGGTGGTAAGTGAAGTGACCAACCAGCTTGAAAACAAAGTAACGGGTATTGCCCTGTCTGAAGATAACAACTTCATTGTATCAAACGATGGTCAGACCTCCCTGTTTGAGTACGACATCGATGGAAATCAAGTGGCTGAATATGCACTCTCAGGAGACGTAGTAGACCTATTTAGTGGTGACTTAGCTTCAGGATGTGCCGACAATGGTGGTGGTGAATCACTATGTGACATCGCAGCTATTGCCAACCCAGGTGCTGAGGCAGCTTCTCAAGCTACCGGTAATGATTTTGAAAACGGTTGGGAGCAGTACAGTGCCGGTGAGGAACCTGCATGGTTAGGTTGGTCTACAACCACATCCATTGAAGTTCAGGAGTCTGGTAGAATTAATGGTAATGTATCCTTCTGCGGTGACTACCACTTCGAGCTCCTCAGTAGAGCGATTGGTGATAACATGTATCAGGTAATTGATACTAACCCGGGCAGCACAGTATATGTTAGCTTCTACCACAAAAAACGCCAAAACAACGATATCACAAATGTGATGGAGGTGATGGCAGGAGACTTTGCTAGCTTCAACAATGATGGTAACAACCTGAATAAGATTGCTGAAAGCAGCGTGGAGTTTGACGAAGGTTGGAAATTCGTTCAGGTTAGCTTTGAAGCAACCAGCGAGCAAACAGTAGTGATGCTCAGAGGTCTATCTGGTACTACAGTATCAATTGGTAACTTGATTGACGATGTCTACATTGGATGTGAAGCTCAAGAAGAAAGAGAGCCTTGCAGTGAACAAGAAGTACCATCATTAGTACCACACGAAGGAGCGTACTCCAACCAAATTGTGGATGCCAGCAGAGTGAGTATCTATCCGGTACCAACCGTTAACGAACTGTCTATTAAAGTAGACAACAGCGGTACAATGGTTCAGGGTACTTACTATATCACTTCTATCAACGGCAGAACCACTCATCAGGGAACTGTAGACATCATCAATGGTGAAAGCAGTGTCATCACAGAGAACGTATCTTCCTTACCGGCAGGTATGTACTTCCTGGTGATGGAACTCAACGGTAGACAAATTACCAAGCAATTTGTTAAGACCGCGAGATAAGGAGTAAACACCTTTTAATATATGTTAGAAAAGCCACGCTAATTGCGTGGCTTTTTTTTGTCTTTTTCGAAAACCTAATCTTTATCATGTTTTTCACGAATGTTGGTTCGTACATTAGAGGTCCTTATTCACTGAAACTCTAATTAAATCAACGTTCACATGAAAGAATTCGATAACAAACACATTAAAAATGTTGCGTTCGTTGGTGCGCACAGAGCCGGTAAAACAACACTTGCAGAAACCATGTTGTTTGAGGCCGGCTTAATTAACAGACGTGGCACTGTAGAACAGCAAAATACGGTTTCTGATTATCACGAATTCGAGCACCAACGCGGTGCTTCTGTTTTTGCTACCCCTTTGCACACCGAGTGGCGTAACTACAAAATAAATATTATAGATACTCCGGGATTAGATGACTTTATAGGTGAAATCATGTCCTCCATACGTGTGGCAGACACCATTGTAACCGTTATCAACGCCAAGCACGGTGCGGACATCGGTACAGAGATCATTTGGAATTACGTAGACCGATATCACAAGCCCACCTTGTTTGTGATCAATAAGATCGATAGCGAAAAAGCAAAATTTGAAGAAAGTGTTGAAAGCCTCAAAAACCTTGTAGGAAATAATGCCGTATTGATACAATATCCTATCAAACTGGACGGTGCTCAGGCCATTATCGACGTATTAAAGATGAAGTGCTATAAGTTTCGTCCTGAAGGTGGTAAACCCGAAAAACTTCCAATACCGGAGGACCAAATAGAACAGGCAAACTACCTGCATAACGAGCTGGTGGAAAAAGCTGCTGAAAATGATGAGGAGCTCCTGGAACTTTTCTTTGAAAAGGGCACCCTGAATGAAGACGAACTGCGTCAGGGTTTAAAACAGGGCATGCTCAATCACGATGTGTTCCCCGTATTCTGTGTATCAGCGCTGAACGATATGGGAACGGGACGTCTAATGGGCTTTATCGACAATGTGGCGCCCGCTGCAGCAGACCTTAAACCGGAACAAACCATTGAAGGTGGCTTGGTTAAACCAAACCTTGATGAGGAGACCTCTCTCTTCGTTTTTAAGACCATTTACCAGCCCAACCTTGGACAAATAACCTTCTTTAAGGTGATGTCAGGAGAGCTTCGCGTGAACGATAAATTATTCAACACCAGGACAGGAGAGTCGGAAACCCTTAACCAGTTATTCATCATGGACGGAAAGGAAAAGCATTCCGTACAAAAGCTGGCCGTTGGTGATATTGGTGCTACCACCAAATTGAAATATACCGATACGAATGATACACTTGCTACCAAGGCTGAGGCCGGGACCATCAAACCGATCAAGTTTCCACAGCCAAGGGTATTAAAAGCAGTTTTCGCAGAAACTAATACAGAAGAAGAGAAACTATCAGAGGCACTAAAGAGGATCCATAGTCAGGATCTGACGGTTGACCTGAGTTACAATAATGAGACCCATCAAACCATTGTTGGTACGCAGGGAGAATTGCATTTAGCCACTCTCAATTGGATCCTGGAGAACATTTACGGGGTCAAAGCACGATTCGAAAATCCAAAAATTTCCTATCGAGAGACCATCCAAAGAAGTGCCACTGCCAACTACCGCCACAAGAAGCAGAGTGGGGGAGCAGGTCAGTTCGGTCAGGTACACCTTAAAATAGAACCCTGGTATGATGGAATGCCTGAACCCGAAGGTTTTTCAATAAGAGGAAAGGAAGAAGTAGACCTTCCCTGGGATGGAAAGCTTATCTTTTACAATTGTATTGTGGGTGGTGTCATAGATCAACGCTATTTACCGTCTATCATGAAAGGTATCCTTGAGGTGATGGAAAGAGGTCCATTGATCAAATCTTACGCCAGGGACATCAGAGTCATGGTCTACGATGGTAAAATGCATTCGGTAGATTCAAATGATATCTCATTTAAAATAGCTGGCGCACAAGCTTTTAAGGAAGCCTTTATCAATGCCAATCCAAAGCTTTTAGAACCTACCGAATTGCTTACCCTAAGAGCTCCCGAAGAGCTAATAGGTGGCGTAATGACCGAACTGCAGAGTAGAAGAGCTATTATTCAGGGCATTGAGACCGAGGAACAATACCAGATCCTTAAATGCATCATCCCTAGTGCTGAGATGTCTGATTTCTCTTCTCAACTCAGATCTCTCACCCAGGGTAGAGCCACTTACAGAACTCAACACGAGGGCTATAGCCCAGTACCAAGTCATGTGCAAAATGCACTCATTAAAGAACAGGAATTAATAACATCATAAACCATTTAGGCATGCTCAGTAAAGTAATGTATTTAAGCGACCTTCAGTTTAATATAGACACCTGGAAGCGCGAATTAAGATTTCATTTTAATGAAATGGACACCTTTCAGGAAAAACTGGAAGAGATTGTAACTCGAATAGAAGACCCCGTTGAATTAAAGAAGCTTGAAATGTTTCAAAATCGGATCATGATTGAGAAAGACGCTATTTCAAAGCTTTTACACCGTTGTAAGAATAAAGCGTTAAGTATTAGAAATGTAGATTTTAGCGAATCTATCGATGGACGTTTACAAAGTGAACAGTACACTTTAAAAGACGATATGAGAACGTATATCAAACTGCACTACGATCTGAAAGAGGAAATGATGGATTACTTCCTTGACGTTTTGTAAAGAGTTACTAACTAGATCGATTTAAAGCCACCAATGGGTGGCTTTTTTATTGGCTTAATTTGACCTGTCCATTATAAAGGGCATCAATTTCCTCCTGCGTTAAACTGCGGTTGAACAATGAAAGCTCATCAAATAATCCAATATAGCTGAGGCCCAGATAAATGTTGGACCGCTCTATATCCCAGGAAAAAGGATTAGTAATACCATTTCTGCTTCCCACTAATCTTCCGTTCACATATAGCTCCGCCATTCCCTGTTTGGAATTAAGTCCGGAATAGTTGATAAGAACGTGTGTCCATCGGTTGCGGTTAAATGGGGGAGCATCTAGAGAGACCAGTAAGTCCAGAAATTTTGGGTTTTCATTATCTGGTCCTTCCGGGTTGGGGTTCCATGCATTCCGATCTTCAATTACGCCTAACCTAAAAGCACGAGGCAGGGTCTTTGTAAAATCCACCCAGATAGAAGCATCGTTATAACTTACGTCTGTGATTTGTATGGGGTCACAATATCCGGGTCTCAGGTCTGTATTAGGATCTAGTTTTAACCAAAATGAGATCGCCCCGTTCCAGTTAAGGGTGTCATAAGCTATATTGCCCGCACTCTTGTAAAACAAACTACCTTTTGTTTTTCCACTAAATTTCAATGCTCCACCAGTCTTACCCTCCTGTGATGTGTAGGCCACTGAATCTTTATGCAAGCCTGGCCTGGCCGAATCCAGTTGTCTGCGGTTCATCACCGTATAGAGTTTTGGGTCTCCCTGAGCTATATCCGCGTCAATTCCGTAATTAAATGAAGCATACAAGGTAAGTGCACCTTTTAATTCCTGAAATGATGGAGATCCCACTGTATTTTCCTGGGATTCTTTTTTGTCCTTCTGATTCTGACCACAAGAGGCCATAAGCAGGGTCAATCCTGTAAGCAAAAGTGTTTTATAAATATTCATTGGTCAATGTTTTTCTCCGGGATGATAGCTCCTGACGGCATTCGCCTCAACATCCTTTTTATAATACAATACTTCCTTGAATTCCATATCTGCATAGCGCTGAGCCTGATCATTAAAGTGGGGTGACCGAGGGTCACCACTTTGCCCTCCTGCAAGAATGCTCTTGGCCTTTACTTTATCACCAAACTCAACAACCGCCACAAAGCTATTACCTCGTGTTCCGTAGATCTTTTTAGCCCCTTCGGTTGTATAGCTCACACCATAGGCTGCTAAGGCACCCCAGCGTCCGGATGCGAAACCGATGGGTATACTAGGTTGTGAATCGTCAAAATCCTGACGGATATCACCATTTAAACGCTGATAACGGTTAACCTCACCCCAGGCCAGATCCCAGGTTCCAAAGTTTAGTGTTAACTCTGCCAGGACGTCTGTAAAGATCTGAAGCCTTTCCTCTTCAGGTGACTCGGACCCAAAATATTTAAAGAACTCCATGGTACCCATCCGGTAAGGCCTCTTGCCGTATCTACTGACCGCTGTTCCGTAATAATGAGCCAAGGTCATTGCTCTTGATTCAGCACTGGTTTTCAGATCCCAATTCCGTAGTAGTTCGATAGCCTCCTTAATACCTTCGTATTTCAGATGATGCTGGTCGTAAGCAGCTACAAGGCCCGGAATCAGATCCTCAAAAGCTGGAAGATACGGGTCATGGGCTAAGACTATGACCTCATCGAGGGTGTAATTGGATTTGTCTTGAGACAACAATGAAATGGCATGAACCCCCCTGTAGTTTTCTCTGTCTATGGACATGTAATCAGGGTAGTCGCCACGTTTGGGACTGTACTCAGCTGCTGCGGTATAGGGCGTGGAATTACAATTTTGTATCCAACCGTTTGGCGGATTTAACAGGGTAATGGCCTCGTCTACCCCATGGAGCCCCTTCCAATCCGTATCGGGGTTGCTTCCGTCTACCGGTGCTCTGTAATTATAGGCTTCATTTCTTATCGGAATAAAATTTCCATGAAAATAGGCAATGTTACCTTCTGCATCGGCATAAACGGTATTGTTGGATGAATTGGTCCTGATGTCCATCATTTTCCTAAATCCTTTATAACCCGATTGTTTGGTTCTTATGTACGACTGTTCCAGCGCTTTTACCGGTTCCCACATCAAGGAGGTCGCCGTCCACTGTCCATCAACGGCATGGGTTATGGGACCATGATGAGTGTGGTATGCATTAAAGCTGCGTTCTTTAAGACTATCGCCATCTTTGTATGATAACCTGATCTGGGATTGTTCAACCGGTCTTAGTTCTTCACCATACACATAAAACAATTCATCATCAGATTCGACAATCTGTTCTTTAAACTCATCAACAACATCTGTGTAGGTGGAGGTGTGCATCCAACCTGTCTTTTCATTGAATCCCTGATATACAAAAAACTGACCCCAGGTCACCGCCCCGTAGGTATTAAGGCCTTCTTCACTCACCACATGCACTTCACCTCTAAAGAAAAAGGAGGTATGAGGATTAATCAGAAGAATGGGGTGTCCTGAAGCAGTCCTGCTGCCAGACAATGCTATCCCGTTAGACCCCTGGGGTTCTGCCTCTTCCATCTCCTCAACCTGTTTAACATCCATCTTAGAAATTTCGGGCGTATCCTCGTAAAAATTCTTGAGTCTGCTTGTTGAAACACGTTCAATATCACCTCCTATGGAACCTTCTGAAAAATACATAGGCATCCACGGTTCGAACCTTGTTATAAGTCTGGGAGTCACCTCCGGATGGGTGTGAAGGTAGTAATTGATACCATCGGCAAAGGCCTCGCAGAGCTTCTTAAGCCATTGAGGACTATTCTCGTAATGCGCCATGGCCTCGTCTTCGGTCATAAAAAGTTTGGCTCTCAGGTCGCTGTACAAGGCTTCTTCACCCTCAAGCTCAGCAAGTCGACCTGTTGCCCAGATGTAATTCTGTTCAACACGATTAAAGTCATCTTCGCATTGAGCGTATAACAATCCAAAAACAGCATCTGCATCAGTAGTCCCATAAATGTGTGGAACTCCAAAACCATCTCTGATGATAGTCGTTCTCTCGGCATGTTTCTGCCAACGTTTCAGGTCTTTCTGAAAGGTTTTATTTGATTGGCAGTTAGTTAATACCACAAGAAGTATCAGTAAAATTTGTCGCATTTTTGAATATTTTCCGTGAAAATAAGGCTAAATCCGTAAAGCTGAAAACATCACAACAAAATGCATTTTTTGTTTATCTTGTATGCCTTCAACCAATCAACCAAAATCATGATAAAGTCCGTTAGCAGACTAGGTTTCTTACTATTTTTTATTTTTCTCATTCCTTCTCAGGCTCAAAACGATGTGCTTGAAGAGCTTGAAGAGATAGCCATCGTCGATCAGAAAATTATGATGCCCATGCGTGATGGCGTTCGATTGGCTACAAATATCTACAGACCTAAAACAGGTGAAAAAGTACCCATTATTTTTTCCAGAACACCTTATAATTTTAACTCTTGGGGTGATGGGGAGCAACGCACATGGACAGTTCAGCGCGCTCTTGAAGCAGTGAAGCGTGGTTATGCATATGTGGTACAAAACGAACGAGGACGCTATTTTTCAGAAGGGGAGTGGGACATTCTTGGTGTACCACTTACCGATGGATACGATGCCTTCTCCTGGATGAAAGAGCAACCCTGGTCCAATGGGAAAATAGGGACCATAGGTTGTTCATCCACAGCCGAATGGCAGATGGCAGTTGCAGCATTAGATCATCCTTCACATGCTGCTATGGTACCCCAGGCCTATGGTGCCGGAGTGGGCAGGGTTGGAGAGCTCTATGAACAAGGTAACTGGTATCGGGGAGGTGTAGAACAGATGTTGTTCTTCGCCTGGCTTTACGGAGTAGAACACGATAAGTTCAAGCCCAGAATACCTGCCGGCGCAACACAGGAAGATCTCATCAGAATTTCCAGATTCTATGATCTGGCTCCTGAGAACCCCAGAGTGGATATGTCTGAGGCCTTAAAACACCTGCCCATTCAGGATATTCTTCAAAATATTAATGGAAAGCGTGAGATCTTTGATAAAATGGTCAGGCGCAAGCCCAATCACCCCGATTGGTATAAGGGCGGATTATACCATGACGACATGGGTTTTGGAGTTCCTAGTTTCTGGTTTGCCTCATGGTACGATGTATCGATCACTCCAAACCTAGCCTTATTCAATCATGTGAGAAACAATGCGGAAGATGCGGAAGTAAGGGATAACCAATATATGGTCATTGCTCCGGTTCTGCATTGCCGTTATACGAGAGCAACGGAAAATACCATGGTAGGTGAACGTAACGTGGGGGACGCCCAACTTAATTATGACGAACAGATCTATGCCTGGTTCGACTGGTGGCTCAAAGGTGAGGACACAAAGTTCAGAGATAAAACGCCACGTGTACAATACTATACCATGGGATCTAACAAATGGCAATCAGCTGAACAATGGCCTCCTGAGGATACCAAAATGGTCACCTATTACCTGGATAGTGAAGGACAGGCCAATACCATGTATGGAGATGGATCCTTAATTACTTCAGTACCCTCTGAAGATAAACCAGACTCGTTTGTTTACGACCCTATGAATCCGGTAAAATCGTATGGCGGAAATGTTTGCTGTACCGGTAACGCTGTACAAGGGGGTGCCTTTGATCAGCGCGTAATGGAAACCCGAAATGATATTCTCGTGTACACCACCGATGTGCTTGAGGAGGGAGTGGAGGTCACCGGGTTCATCGAAAGTACTTTATACGTCTCTTCAGATGTAAAGGATACCGATTTTACGATTAAGCTAATCGATGTGCATCCAGACGGAACAGCCTATAACCTGGATGAAACGATACAGCGTGCACGATACAGAGAAGGTTATGACAAAGAAGTGTTTATGAAAAAAGGAGAGGTTTATAAGATCGAACTCACACCAATGGCTACCAGTAACTACTTTAAAAAGGGTCATCGCATTAGAATCGAGATCTCCAGCAGTAATTTTCCAAGATTTGCAAGAAACCTTAATACAGGAGGAAATAACTACGATGAATCAGAAGGTGTAATTGCCCATAATTCCATTCATCATTCCAAAAAATACCCTTCAAACATCAAACTACCGATTAAACAAGATTAATAAAAATTCCATATGAAAAAAATCCTAGTAATTATTATCGGCCTGCTCATGACAGGGGGTTCGGGAATGCATGCCCAGAAAAGATCAAAAAAGAAGTCAGAAGAAAAAACAGCCCTCGAGCAATTAAGTCTCTCCGGCCTTAAATGGCGAAATGTTGGCCCTGCTTTAACTTCAGGTCGGATTTCAGACTTTGCTGTGAATCCTGATAATCCCTTTGAATATTATGTTGCCACATCATCCGGGGGCGTTTGGAAAACAGTCAATGCCGGCGTAACGTACGAGCCCTTATTTGACTCTCAGGGGTCCTATTCTATCGGTTGTATCACCATGGACCCCAACAACCACAACACGATATGGGTGGGGTCAGGCGAAAATAACAACCAGCGTTCCGTCGCCTACGGAGATGGTGTCTACAAATCTGAAGATGGTGGTAAGACCTGGAAGAATGTGGGACTTAAAGATTCGGAACATATTGGAAAGATCATTGTACATCCGTCCAACTCAAATATTGTTTATGTCGCTGCCATTGGTCCTTTATGGAGCAAAGGTGGAGATCGCGGTCTTTACAGGACCAAAGATGGAGGAGATACCTGGGAGGCCATCCTGACCGTTGATGAACATACTGGCGTAAATGATGTGGTAATGGACCCCAGAGATCCCGATGTACTATATGCCTCCACTCTTCAGCGCAGAAGGCATGTATATACCTATGTTGGAGGTGGTCCGGGCTCAGGACTGCATAAAAGTACTGATGGCGGCGCCAGTTGGACCAAAATTCAGAACGGCTTGCCAAATGAGGAATTGGGGCGAATAGGCCTGGCAATATCTCCTGCCAATCCCGAAATTATTTATGCTATAGTTGAAGCAGCCAATAGTAAAGGTGGTTTTTTTGCATCTACCAACAGAGGTGCTACCTGGGAAAAACGCAGTGCACATGTGACCAGTGGAAATTACTATCAGGAGATCATCGCAGATCCGGTTGATGAACACACTGTCTATTCTATGGATACCTGGATGTCGGTAACACATAATGGTGGTAAGAGCTTTGAAATGGTTGGTGAAGTTACCAAACATGTAGACAACCACTGCATGTGGATAGACCCTCAAAATAATAGCCATTGGCTGGTGGGGTGTGACGGAGGTATTTACGAGACCTTTGATGCTGCAAAAACATGGGATTTTAAGAAAAACCTACCGGTAACCCAATTTTATAAAGTAGCTGTGGACAATGATTATCCCTTTTACAATATCTACGGAGGTACTCAGGATAATTTCAGTATCGGTGGTCCTTCTCGTGTTCTTACCGAGCATGGTGTCCGAAATTCGGAGTGGTTTATTACCAACGGAGGTGATGGATTTGAATCCCAGATCGATCCTAACAACCCAAACATTGTTTATGCTCAAAGCCAGTATGGTGGGTTGGTACGCTTTGACAAACAGAGCGATGAGCGAGTAGGCATTAAGCCCAAGGCCGGTAAAGATGAAGATGCATACATCTTCAATTGGGATGCTCCTTTGCAGGTCAGTCGCCATGTGCCAGGTCGATTATATTTTGCGGCAAATAAAGTATTCCGGTCTGACGATTATGGGAATAGCTGGGTGGTCATCAGTGAAGACCTATCCAGACAGCTGGATAGAAATACCCTGAAAGTATATGATCGAGTAGTGAGCATTGATGCGGTGATGAAAAACGGTTCTACGTCGCCCTACGGAGCCGTGGTTTCCTTTTCCGAATCGCCTCTAAACAAAGACCTGCTTGCAGCCGGAACGGATGATGGTTTGCTGCACATTTCGGAGGATGGTGGTACCTCCTGGCGCAAGATATCGAATATTGCAGGAGCTCCTGACCAGTCTTACGTGAACTCTGTTTTTCTCTCCAAACACGATGAAAATATCATCTATGTGGCCTTTAACCACCATAAATACGGTGATTTTAAACCCTATATCTTCAAAACCGCTGATAAAGGAGCTAGCTGGACTGCCATACATAGCAATTTACCGGAACGCGGCAGTGTCTATGCAATTGAGGAAGACCACCTAGACAAAGAACTTATTTTTGTTGGAACCGAGTTCGGTGCGTTTTTTTCACCTGATCAGGGAAAAAACTGGAAGCAACTCAACGCCGGTTTACCCACCATAGCCGTGAGAGATATTGCTATTCAGGAAAGAGACAACGACCTTGTTCTTGGAACGTTTGGAAGGGGTTTTTATGTGCTGGACGACTATTCTGCATTGAGAGAGGTGGAAAACGAGACACCGGATGAAAAGGCTGTGATCTACCCAATCAGAACAGCGCTAATGTGGGAAAAAAGTAGTCCTTTAGGGCTTCCCGGAAAGTCTTTTCAGGGAGATAATTTTTACACGGCAGAGAATCTGGGACCTGAAGCTTTAATCACTTATTATTATGATTCCGATTACAAATCATTAAAGAGTGAACGACAGAAGAAAGAAAAGGAGTTACTAAAATCTGGAGATGACACCCCTTATCCCAGCTATGAACAGTTGAAAGCAGAGTCAGAAGAATTAAAAGAAGAACTTGTATTTACCATTAAAGATCAAAGCGGTCTGGTGGTTAAAAAGGTTTTCAGACCTGCTTCAAAGGGATTACAGCGGTTTCATTGGGATTTGAGATACACCACTCAAGAGCCTATAGATCTTAGTGCACCTTCTTTCTACAATCCTTTTGGCGGGAGGGATGAAGGAACACTGGTCGCCCCAGGAATGTATACCGTTCAAATGGATTTGCTCAAGGAAGGGGCCTTAAGTTCACTGACTGAACCAGTGAGTTTTGAGGTGAAAGCCTTAAACAATGTAGAGATGCCCGCTGAAAACAGGGCTGAAAAAGTGGCTTTCCAAAAATCCTTGAGCAGGTTGCAGGCCGACTTCGGTATTGCTCAAAGGCTCATGTCCGAATCCAGAAATAAATTACAATACATGAAAGCCGCCATTAAAAGAGCAGAACAAGCTCTTGATCCTCTTTCACAGGACATCCTGTCTATAGAAGATCAGCTGGATAAAATTCAAATAGAGATGTACGGAGATCCTATTAAAAGACGTCTGGATATAAAACAACCCCTGTCACCGGCGAGTCGAGTGGGAAGTATCGGTTATGAACAGAAATACTCAACGGCGACACCAACACAAACGCATAAAGACAGTTATGCTATTGCCAAGGAGCAAGTTGCTGAGATCAAATCAAAAATGGAATCCATTTATAATCGAGACTTAAAATTGCTTGAACAAAAACTGATCGATTCTGGTGCTCCATATACACCAGGCAGAGGTTATGAACCAAAAAATTAATTTATGAATACTATTAAAAAATCGTTGATTTACAGCTTAGCTTTTCTAAGTTTAGGATGTCTATCCGCTCAAAAGAAAATATTACAGCATGAAGATAAAGGGCTTTGGAACAGACTCGTCAATGTGAGTATTTCTAATTCTGGAGACCACGTTTTGTATGCCACAGAGCAAGGCGAGAGGGAACAAACTCTCAAACTAAAGGATATAAGCGGACGCCTCATTTACAGTCACGTACGTAGCAATGGAGGTACTTTTTCCCATGATTCTGAATATATCGGATTTACTGTCAATGCATGGAAGGACAGTATAAAAGAAATGAAGCGCCGAAAGATAAAGGAGAAGGACCTGCCCAAGGATACATTGGTGCTGTATGCAATTAAAAGCAAAAAAATAACAAAGATTCCAAATGTGAAATCGTACAAAATGCCTGAAAAATGGTCTGGGATAGTGGCGTACATGTTGGAGGAAATTAAAAAGCCCAAAGACAGCACCGAATCAGAAGAGAAGGACACCCTGGAGGCTGTTAAGAAGGCAAAACCCAAAATGGTATCCAAGGACAATGGTTATCATCTGGTGGTTAGAGATCTGAAATCCGATACTGAGGATACCCTGCGTTTTGTTACCCGATATGCCATTGCAGAGGAATCCAGGTATATTACCTATGCCAGCACAGGTGAAAAGGGAAAGGACAGTGCCGGTGTCTTTGTTTATGATGTAGATTCAAGAACACGCAAGGCCATCTTCACAAGTCATGAGAAGACAAGCTATCCCCAATTGAGCATCTCTGAATCAGGAACTCGGGTAGGTTTTGTTGCGGATGCAGATTCAACGAAGAGTCTTATTAAAAAGCCAAGACTTTACGCATGGAATAAGGATGAAGAAACGGCTGGTCTGGTCGTTGATTCGGAGGAAAATCCGTCCGGTCTCTTAATCAGTGCTGATGAGAATTTACGATTTTCAGAAGACGAGAAACGCTTGTTCTTTGGGGTTCGCCCAACCCCCGTTGTTCAGGATACAACGCTGCTGGATGAAGAAATTGTAAATGTAGAAGTGTGGACCTACGATGAACCGCGTTTGTATACCGTTCAGGAGCTGGACGTAGAGGACGATAAGAAAAAGGCCTTCTTATCGCTTTACGATTTTGACCGTAACACGTTCATACAAATAGCCGACAAAGATTTCGACAGGGCTCAATATGGGGATGAAGGAAATAGCGACTATGCCGTAGTTGGCAACGGAACACCTTACGAACTGCAAAGTCAGTGGACGGCCCAAAGACCTATGGACCTTCAGCGTGTCAATCTAAATTCCGGAGAGAAGACACCCATTGCCAGGAAAGTGTACGGAGGGACATATATAAGCCCCAAAGGAAAATATTTGTATGGTTACAGTCGTAAAGACAGTACCTGGTTTACTTACAACCTGGAAACGCTTAAATACACCTCTTTAACCAAGGGCCGTCAGTTTTATAATGAGTTGCATGATTACCCTGATGATCCCTATAGCTATGGATCGGCAGGATGGACCGAAAATGATGATAAGTTTCTCATTTATGACCGTTTTGATATCTGGGCCTTTGACCCTGAAACAGGATCATCCGATCGAATTACCAACGGAAGAGCAGCTAAAGTTCACTATCGCTATGTAAGGTTAGATGAGGATGAACGCTCCATTTCCAATGAGGCCAATTGGATGCTGAGCACCTTTAATGAACAAACCAAGTTTGGAGGAGTGGCATCCTACGATCCAAAAGGCAAAAGGGTAAAACAGTTGATTGAAGGTCCGTACTCCTTTGGTGGGTTTCAAATGGCTCAGAAAGACAAAAAGGAACGTCTTTTATTTACCAGGCAATCGTTCACAGACTTCCCAAATGTTTGGAGTACTAATACCTCGTTTAAAGCTCCAAAACAGATCACTGAGGCCAACCCTCAACAGAGCCAGTACAATTGGGGTACTGCCGAATTGGTGGAGTGGGTGTCACTGGACGGAAAACCCTTAAAAGGGATGCTTATCAAGCCTGAGAATTTTGATCCAAATAAGAAATACCCGATGATCGTTAATTTTTACGAAAAAAGTTCAGATGGTCTATATCGCCACAGAGCACCTTCCTACGGCAGAAGTACTATTAACTATCCGTTTTATGCCAGTAGAGGTTATCTTATTTTTAATCCGGATGTCTATTACCGCGATGGATATCCTGGTGAGAGTGCCTTTAATTGTGTGATCCCGGGGATTACTGCATTGATCGATAAAGGTTTTGTGGATAAGGACAATATTGGTGTGCAGGGACATAGCTGGGGTGGATACCAGATCGCCTACCTGGTCACGAAGACCGATATTTTCAAAGCCGCGGAATCGGGTGCGCCCGTACCTAACATGATCTCTGCCTACGGAGGGATCAGGTGGTGGACCGGACTTAGTCGTCAGTTCCAATACGAACATACCCAAAGTAGGATAGGGGGCACTCCCTGGGAATATCCGCAGCGATATATAGAGAATTCACCTATTTTCAATATTGATAAGATCAACACCCCACTGCTCATTATGCACAATGACGCGGATGGCCATGTTCCATGGTACCAGGGAATCGAGTTCTTTGTTTCCTTAAGACGATTAGGAAAACCGTCCTGGTTCCTTAATTACAATGATGAACCTCACTGGCCCTTAAAATGGCAGAATCGTATTGATTTTAACATCAGAATGCAACAGTTCTTTGATCATTATCTTAAAGGAGAACCAATGCCCGTGTGGATGGATCGTGGTGTACCAGCTCTGGAAAAGGGCATTAATCAGGGGCTGGAACTTATAGAAGCCGATGGCGAATAGCTACCACCAGGTGACAAAAGCCTTTTGAAGATTCCCAGCGGGGTCTTTCAGCCAGATCATTGGAGACCGATGCTGTGCGCATTGGTCTTCAATTGTTTTAAAGACTTCTTCGAACGATTTCCAGTTCACCCGGTGGTGAGGTATTATTAACCATTCCAGTTTAAAGGGAATGTAAAATGCAAATTTCTCAAAGAGGTGGAGATCACTTAAATGACAATGAAATCCGCTGATGCATTGCCTATTCATTTCTTTCAATGGTTTATCCAGGAGATTAAGTGGTAAAAAGAGTTGCCCCTTAAAACTGACGTACTGTTTAAAGTCATTCGCCTGGTATCCCAAGGCCTTTAAATATACCTCACTATCCCGATGATGTAGAAGAGGTAATTGTTTTGACTTTAGTTTATTTAGCTTAAACATCAACTTATCTGCTCTATTCGGTCCAATCCAGTGTTTAAGATAATGATCGTGATACCTGGTGTGATCATAGAGGTAAAACTTATAAACCACCTCTAAATGAACGGGTTGAAGATTATTTAAAAATAAAAAATCTAACTCGCCAATTGTTTTATGCTTTTCTTTTTTGATTTGAAGATTCTCTGCAATGATATTCGCACCAATCTGATGAGCCACAAAGCGCTCTACCCATTTCCCAAGCCGCAATTTTGGAAGGGGAGGTAAAGGTTTGAATGGTGTCTCAGTTTCGGGAAATTGAAACTGGGAGAGACCATGAATCGGTTCGTTCCAAAGATTTGGGGTATTCAGA
>CAWZYX010000012.1:0-42738 GCA_963966315.1 uncultured Winogradskyella sp.
ACAAGGCTCGCCAAGCTGCTATTACCAATGAGATTCTGGAAATTGTTGGTGGTGCAGAAGCCCTGAATAATTAGGGTAAAGTAAGCTATAGAGGAACAACTCTAAAGGAATAGTTAATAAGGGCCCCACTAATCAGGTGGGGTTTTTTGATTTAAAGATGTAATTTAGAAGCCAAATCTCAAACTTTTGAGTGCACTCAAATCGCTGTTCAAGCAGACATTTATTTACGGAATCGCCACAGTACTGCCAAGGATGCTGAGTTTCCTTTTGGTGCCATTGTACACTTCAGAAAACGTTCTGGGATCACCCGCAGAATACGGCACCTTATCGCTTATCTTTTCCTATTTCATTTTGTTCAATGTCATTCTGGCCTATGGCATGGAGACTGCGTTTTTCAGGTTTTATGCCAAAGAGCAAGACAGAGACCGGGTATTGGGTACGGCCATCATATCCTTACTCGTTAGTTCTATTTTGTTTTTTGTCATGGCCTTACTTCTGGCGGAGCAAATCGCAAGTATTACCGCTATTGATGTGGAATATATAAGGCTTGTAGTATGGATTCTGTTTTTTGATGCTTTAGCCATTATTCCTTTTGCCTGGTTAAGAGCAAAGACCAAAGCAGCAGTCTATGCAGCGATTAAGTTGTGTAATGTTGCAATTAATTTGGGACTTAACCTGTTCTTTTTACTAGCGCTTCCCAAAATGTCTCAAACTTCAGGATTCTTTGAAGGAACCTATATTGTAAACTTTGAAATAAGTTATATTCTTTGGGCAAATATTATCGCCAGTGGGGTAACACTTTTAATGTTGTTACCATTATACTTTAAATTAAAATGGAGATTTGATCGGCATCTATGGAAGAGAATGATTTCCTATGCATACCCAATACTAATCGCAGGAGTTGCCTTTTCAATTAATGAAACATTTGACAGGGTTTTATTGAAGGCATTGCTACCTGCGGAGGTTGCCGATACTCAAATCGGGATGTACTCAGCGTGCTATAAACTGGCTTTATTTATGACCTTATTTGCCACTGCGTTTCGTCTGGGCGTCGAACCATTTTTTTTTAGTCATGCAACCTCTGCCCATCCACAGAACAATTATGCGAGAATTTTAGAATTATTTGTGGCTGCAGGCTCTTCAATATTGCTCATAGTGGTTGTATTTGCAGATCTGCTAAAGGTTGTGGTCATAAGAAGTGAAGCTTACTGGGAGGCCATGTGGATTGTGCCAATCATTTTACTGGCTAATTTCTTTTTAGGCATTTATCACAATTTGTCTGTTTGGTACAAAATTACGGATCGAACGCATTTTGGTGCTGTGATTTCAATCATTGGAGCTATACTTACTCTTATTATCAATGTGCTGTTCATCCCAAGCTTTGGGTTCAAGGCTTCTGCAATTGCTACACTTAGCGCCTATGCTATTATGGCTGGACTATCCTATGCTCTGGGAAGGCGATACTACCCCATCCCTTATAATATGGGAAAGATCACAGGTTATCTGGCACTGAGCACCATTTTTGCTGTCTCGAGCTTTTATTATTTCAGAGATAATTATTATTTCGGAATCACAGCCATAGTTGTATTTTTAACTGCGATTTACAAATTTGAAAAACCCAGCATTTCAGCGATATTAAAATCAAAGCGATAGAAGCATATGACCATAAAAATAATAAACAGATCAAATCACGAGCTCCCGCACTATGAAACCCTTGCTTCTGCAGGAATGGACCTGAGAGCAAACCTTTCTGAAAGCAGGGTCTTAAAACCTATGGAACGCACCATTGTGGGAACAGGACTATTTATTGAACTACCAATAGGCTATGAAGCACAGATAAGACCTAGAAGCGGACTGGCTGCAAAAAAAGGTATAACGGTCCTCAATGCACCGGGGACCATAGATGCAGACTACAGAGGTGAAATAGGGGTGATACTGGTGAACCTCTCTAAGGAAGATTTTACAATTAATAATGGAGAACGCATTGCCCAAATGGTCATAGCACCCTACACGCGTACAGAATGGGAACAAGTGGAGGTCTTATCTCAAACAGATCGTGGGGAAGGTGGTTTTGGTAGTACCGGAACCAAATGATTTAGCTAATAAATTACTGATTTTGAATTTTGATAAATAACAGAAACATTAAATAACAAAAGGGATTGTCTTGCTTCTATTGTATAGAGGCGAAGCGGTCTAATGTCTAGATATATGAAAATAATAGTACCAATGGCCGGCAGAGGATCACGTTTAAGGCCACATAGTTTAACGGTGCCAAAGCCACTTATTCCTGTCGCCGGACAGCCAATTGTTCATAGATTGGTGAAAGACATTGCAAAGGTCCTTAGGCAGCCCATTGAAGAGATTGCTTTTGTACTGGGTGACCCTGCTTTCTTTGGAGAAGATGTAGTTGAAAGTTTAAAATCACTGGCCAGTGAGTTAGGTGCTAAGGCCTCCATTTATCGTCAGGATGAACCTCTGGGAACGGGACACGCCATCATGAGTGCTGAGCCCTCTCTATCCGGACCTGCTGTCATTGCGTATGCCGATACGCTTATCAGAGCAGAATTTGATCTTGATCCTGAGGCAGACAGCGTCATCTGGACGAAGCAAGTTGACAACCCTGAAGCATACGGAGTGGTAAAGCTCAATGATCGAAACGAGATCACCGAACTAGTTGAAAAACCGCAAAATTTTGTCAGTGATCAGGCTGTTATTGGTATTTATTATTTTAAAGAGGTCGCTGATTTAAAAGCCAAACTACAGGAGGTTCTGGATGACAATGTGATGCATAGTGGAGAATATCAGATCAATGATGGGATTAAGCGAATGATGGAAGAGGGTAAGATCTTTAAAACGGGCACTGTTGATGAATGGATGGACTGTGGGAATAAGCATGTAACTCTGGAAACCAATGCAAAAATGCTGCGTTTTCTGGAATCAGACGGTAAAGAAACCATGATAGATCCAACAGCGGAGCTGATTAACTCCAAAATCATTGCTCCTTGTGTAATTGGCGCCCATACGCGATTAGAGAATTGTACCGTTGGACCTTTTGTATCAATCGGGTCTCAATGCATTCTTAAGGATACTCAAGTTAAAAATAGCCTAATACAAAACCACACCTCTATTAAAAATGCTAACTTGGATGAAGCCATGATTGGTAACTTTGTGAAGTATAACGGAAACTTTACAAAGGTGAGTATTGGAGACTACTGCCAATTCGATTAAACGCGATGAAACACCTGTGCACCCTATTTTTGATTTTAGTGATCCCATTGACCTTCTGGGCACAGGACCCTCTTAATTCTCAAGTGGAAGATGATCTTGGAGAAGTCGATGACCAGTTCCAGGAGTTCTTTTTTGAGGCATTAAAACAAAAAGGCATAGAAAACTATGATAAAGCGATTGATGCGCTTCAGCAGTGTTTAAACCTTGAGCCCAACCTACCAGAGGTTTATTTTGAATTGGGAAAGAATTACAAGTTGCTTAATAAGTATCTGGAAGCAGAACAGGCATTGCTTCGGGCACTGGAATTAAAACCAAAAGAAGAGTGGGTCCTCGACGAATTGTATGATGTTTATGTGCAGCAGGGAGAAACAGACAAGGCTATGGAGGTTGTGCAGCAATTGGTGGATATTCATCCAGATTACAAACAGGATCTGGCAACTTTGTACCTGAAGCAGAATAACTATGAGAAGGCCTTAAAACTCCTGGAAGAGCTGGATCGGCAGTATGGTCCTGATGAAGTAAGAGATGCCATGCGTAATGAAATTTACAATTCTACCGGTAATGATGAGGCAAGGATCCAAAATCTTGAACAAAGAATTGTATCCAATCCACAAAATGAAGAGAACTATCTTAACCTCATTTATTATTACAGTGAGATGGGCAACGAAAGCGAGGCCTATCGTGTGACCCAGCAGTTGATTCAGGCAATCCCGGAATCAGAACTGGTTCATCTGGCACTTTATAAGTTCTACCTGAAAGACGGTAAAATTGATGAAGCAATCGATTCCATGAAAATAGCACTTGAGAGTGCTAAAGTGGACCCGAAAACCAAAACGATGATCCTTAATGACCTTCTCAAAGTCGCGAAGGAGTATCCCAAGTATCAGAAAGATCTGTTGCAAATCACCAATAACATTAGTGAGAAAGGTGGAGGGGAGACAAAGCTTGAAATGGGCTACTATTATTTAAGGAATGGCAACAAAGAAGAGGCGCTTGAAAATTTAAGTGAGGCCCTGGCACTAGACCCTAATAACTACGATTTGATTCGAAATGTTCTGCTCTTACGAATTGAATTTGAGCAATATGAAACTGCTGCTTCCCTGAGTAATTCTGCATTGGATCTCTATCCGGCACAACCCATTTTATACCTGTTAAACGGTGTGGCTAATAACAGACTGAATAAAAGTGACCTGGCCATTGAAAGACTTGAAACTGGTCTCGATTTTATTGTCGATGACATCAAAATGGAGATGGATTTTTACAAGGAATTGAGCCTGGCATACCGGGCAATGAATAATATTAAGAAGTCCGAAGCGTTTGCTTCAAAGGTGAATGAATTAAGACAACAACAAAACTAAATGTCCCAATTAAAACCTATCCTGCGGCTCTTTGGAAAAACGTTGATGCTGCTTTGCTGTGTTCTGGGATTGACCCTTCAATCCTGTGGTACCGCAAAACAACTGACGGCCTCAGGTGTACCTAATGATAAGTTAAGCACACGTCAGCTTATCAAAACCCACAAAAAAAATTTTGCGGAATTCATCACGCTTCAGGCCAAGGTAAAAATCGATATCACTCAAAACAGTAAAACACAAGGGGCCACTTTTAATCTCAGGATGGAGAAAGACAAGGTCATCTGGTTAAGTGCAACTTTGGGGCTGGCACGTCTTAAGATCACCCCCGAACGTGTGCAGTATTACTCAAAAATTGACAATGAATATTTTGACGGAGATTACCTTCTCATCTCCGATTTTGCGGGTGTAGAGCTCGATTTTGAAAAAGTTCAGAACCTGTTGCTGGGCCATGCAATTTATAGTCTGGATTCGCCTGCACATGAAGTTTCAGTTAATGAGAGGTCTTATATTCTTAAACCTAAGGAGGCTAATGCTTTGCTCGATATTTTATATTTGATAAACCCGGCTCATTTTAAGCTGGATGCACTTGAATTATACCAACCTGCTAACCGCCGAATGCTTCAGGTCGATTACCAGGCGTATCAGGAGGTTAAAGGGCAAACCCTTCCAAAGGAAATAAGGATAGTTGCAGTGGATAAGACAGATGAGGCAGCCATAGACATTGCCTTTAAATCCATAGGATTAAATAATGAACTGCGTTTCCCGTTTAAAATACCATCCGGTTTTAAGGAGATTGAAGTGAAATGAGAAAACACCTAAGAATCCGAATACTCTTTGTGTTGATCACGGGCTTCATGTCTTTGATGAGTTTTGGACAAAGTCCAACACAGAAAAAACTTGAAGCTCAAAGACAGCAGTATTTAAGGGAAATCAAGCAAATGGAAGGTTTGCTCAATACCGATCGTCAGAAGCAGAAGTCCATTATCGATCTTGTAGAAAACCTAAATTACAAGGTCAGTGTACGACAGAACCTGATAAAGGTCACCAATGATCAGGTAAATTATATTTCCAGACAGATTAACAACAATCAGAACAAAATTTCTGAATTAAGAGCACAACTCGACCTTCTAAAAAAAGACTACGCCCAGATGCTGGTTCGCTCCTATAAGAACAAGTCGGACCAGAGCAGGATCATGTTTTTACTGTCTTCAGAAAACTTCAAGCAAGCCTATAAAAGATTTCAATATTTACAGCAATATCGAGAATATCAGCAAAAGCAAGCTGATGAGATCAGGGAGAAAACGACAGAATTGCAGGAATTAAACCTTCAATTATTAAAGCAAAAGGAGGAAAAAAGCCAGTTGGTGATTGAAAACCGAGCTGCCAAAAAGCAACTCCAGTTAGAGAAAAAACAACAGGAAGAGGCCATGGCTGCATTGAACAAAAACATGACCCGATACGCAGCCGACATCAGAAAAAAGAGACAGGAAATAGATCGGATCGATGCTGAGATCGACCGTCTGATCAAGGCAGCTATCGTCGAATCCAATAAAAAGGCAGGAAACACAAAATCAACAGGACGATTTGTGCTTACTCCTGAGGGAAAGAAAATTGCCGCTGATTTCGCTGCAAACAAAGGTAACCTGCCATGGCCTGTATCACGAGGGGTTATAAAATCTAAATATGGCATACAACCCTCTTTAACAGACAGAACGGTAAAGCATAAAAATTATGGAGTGATCATAGCCACCGACAAAAACGAAAAGGTAAAGGCCGTATTTGACGGAGTGGTATCTAAAATAATGATCATAAAACGGGCCAATCCGGTGATCATGATCAGACATGGCGATTACTTAACCGTTTACAAAAACCTTAGTAAAGTTTATGTGAAGTCTGGTGACAGGGTATCGGCAGGGCAGGATATTGGTGAAGTTTTTACCAACAAACGAAATAATGAAACCATGCTTGGTTTTGGGGTGTACAGAAATGGGGAAACCCAGAATCCCGAATATTGGCTGGCCCGCAACTAAACGCGCACTAGCACATAACCCCTAGGTGTTCGTTTGTAATGCCTTCCATTGAAGTAGTAATACTTTACACCTTTCACGTGCACAATCCTATGGTTTGTTGGTAAACTCTTCACCACAGTAGTGGTGTAGGGTGAATTGGTAACAACTACGGTGCGTCTTGCACAGCCGTTCATAAAAAAAATGATTGCCAAACAAATTGTGATTAGATATTTCATGATTACAGGGCTTAAAATTCTATTATTAGACCTGTAATAGAGAAATAGGTTTAATCGTCAAAAAAAATGGCTTTGAGTTCCGTTGCGTCTTTAGGTTTCATTTTTCCGGCGAGGACCAGGCTCAATTGCTTTCTGCGAAGAGCAGCGTCATATCGTTCCTTTTCCAATTTGGTCTCAGGAATGAGTTGAGGTACCTTTACGGGTCTTCCGGTTTCATCCACTGCCACAAAGGTGTAAATAGCTTCGTTGGCCTTGATGCTTTCACCAGACTCTCGATCTTCGATCCACACGTCCAGATAGACCTCCATAGAGGAAGTAAATGCTCTGGATACCTTTGCCTCAATGGTTACTACACTGCCCACGGGTACTGATCTGTTAAAAGCAACATGATTTACGGATGCTGTCACTACAATACGCCGGGAGTGGCGTCGGGCAGCAATGCTGGCAGCACGGTCCATTCGTGCCAATAGTTCACCGCCAAAAAGGTTATTAATAGGGTTGGTCTCACTAGGCAGAACCAGGTCTGTGGCTATGGTTTTCGATTGAAATGCTGTCTTTCCTTCCATAAGCTTAAATTCAATGCAAAGTTAAGCCAAAATTGAAAGGGATAAACAAATAGGGTAGGGATATTAGTCCAGCTTTTTGATAAGGAGCCAGGCCTCCGGGTTATGAGAGTTACGAATAGTTCTCAGGGCTCTCTGCGCCTCTGCTCTTGTCTGGTAACTGGAGTAAACTACTTCGTGTAGTCCGTACTTGTTCACTCCAATAGTACGCGCCTTGTAACCAAGGGACTGAAGTTGTTTCACTTTTTTGTTAGAATTGGATTCAATTCTGAATGCTCCCGCAACAATATGGAAATTACCACTTTGTTTCTCTACCTCAAACACCGCATTAGGGAGCGGATTGGAGATCACAAAAGTAGCCTCCTGCACTTTAGCGTCTACTTCTTTAAGCGCTGCTTCCTGAACCATCAGATTGTGGTTGTTCACCTCTTTTTCGTAATACTTGTAAGCTCCGAATCCTCCCAGCCCAATGATAACTACAGCAGCGGCTGCGTATTTAATCCACTTGTTGCTCTGCTTCTGAGGTTTGCTAATACTTAGGGGAACGGCCTCTTCAATCGCCTCTACTTGTTGTTTGTGGGCGATTCGATCTACTTCCAGTAAGTTTAATTCGCTCAAACCGAAACTGGAGGTGAGGTAATTGATCTGTTTGTTAGGTGTGAACAGGATATTCTTTTCCTCTGACAATGAGAGCTGACCTACATGTTTAAACACCAGAGATTCATGATTATCCAGTTTTTCTTTGAACTCAAGAACCAGATCGTGAATTTTTGAGACAGCATCACCATAGGGGATCTTTTCAACCTCGGCAATATGATTGCACAAAAGGCCGTCATTGTGCTGTAATTGAGGATTAAAGGACAACACTTTTTTAGGGGGGTGAAAAAGGTTGTTTTCAGAATCAATTTGTGCGGAAATACGTTTGGTTAAAAAAGCACCAAACTCCGGAATAATCACACAATCGTATCTGTACAGAAGTTCACTGATGTAGGTTTCCAATGGCATAGTAAAACAAAGTTATGAATTTTTGTTTGTTGCTAAAATCATGTTATTCTTAGTTATTAACAAGCAAAAAAATCAGTAAATTTAAGTGAGTTCAAACAGTTCAAATGACCGACCAGCAGCTACTCTATACTCTGGCACTGCAGCATGTTCCGCTAGTAGGGTCTACCAACGCCAAAAAACTGATCAGTCACTGTGGCTCGGCAGAGGCTGTCTTCAAAGAAAAAAAAGGGCTTCTTAGGAAGATCGACGGAATTGGGACCTATATTATTGATGGACTGAGTGCTGCACATCATTGTGAAGCTGCAGAGAGTGAATTAAAATTTATCAGAGAACATGACATAGAGGTGCATTATTTCCTATCGGAGAGCTATCCTGAGAATCTCAAGCATTGCATTGATGGTCCTGTACTGCTGTTCTCGCGGGGCCGAATAGAGCTTCAGAACAAGCGGATCATAAGTGTGGTTGGAAGCAGAAAGGCCACCACCTACGGGTTGTCATTTTGCGAGCAATTGATCGAAACCTTAAGACCTTACAATCCGGTGATTGTTTCGGGTTTTGCCTACGGAATAGATATTGCGGCGCACAAAGCGGCCCTTAAAAACAACTTGCAGACCATAGCCTGTCTGGCACACGGATTGAATCAACTTTATCCCAAGAGCCATAGCAAGTATGCAGTTGATATTGAAGCTCATGGTGGCTTTTACACAGATTTCTGGAGCAGTGATGAATTTGACAGGACCAACTTTTTAAAACGCAACCGGATCATTGCCGGGATCTCTCAGGCCACTGTTGTTATAGAATCTGCAGAAAAGGGAGGGAGTTTGGTTACCGCAGACATTGCCAACTCTTATGACCGTGAGGTATTTGCCCTCCCGGGAAGGGCCACAGACCACCAAAGTGTAGGTTGCAATAACCTCATCAAATTTCAGAAAGCACATCTGTTGTCCACCCCCATGGACATCCCTTACATGCTGGATTGGCAACTCGAAAGCGAACAAGAACCAGTGGTTCAAAGGTCGCTCTTTGTAGAATTGAACGTAGAAGAAAAAAAAGTCTTTAATTACCTCCACAACCACCCGAAAGCGCTGTTGGATGTGATTGCCTTAGAATGTGAGATCCCTGCCTTTAAGCTGGCAGGATTACTGTTGAATATGGAGCTCAAGGGTGTTTTGCGCCCTTTGCCTGGGAAACGATTTGAGTTGGTTTAAAGCGCTTGTTTTTAGGAGGGTACCATCCATAGACGGTTAATTTTATGCACACTTCCGAACATGGCTGGTTACTAGGCGATTATTTTTGAATTACATCCGAGAATTTGTGCAAACAGCGATCAATTATTGAAATTTGTTAGGCTATAAACCAACAACTTAAGCTTAAAATGAAAAAGGGGATCACTACTTACCTGTGCCCTCATGGGCAACTTACTTCTCTGATTTTTTTGTTCTTTTTGCCCTTCTTAATGTATGGACAGAACATTACGGGAATGCAGCCCACACGAGTAACGAAAGGAAGTGTTGTAACTGTTACAGGCACTGGGTTTTACCCGGGCTTGGAAACGACTCTAACCTTTAGTCCTGGAGGTTTCAATATTACCGGAGCTGGTAACAGAGTGTATGTTAACGGAACTACAATGAGATTTACCATTCAGCAAGGTGATTTTACAGACAGAACAGGAACATTACAATGTGGTGGCTGCACAACCACCAATACAGGTATTCAGGCGAATTATATTGCACCCATCAGAAAAAGACATGCGGTTACGGGTTCTGATCAGGTTAGTCCAAGGGTCGATGAGATCTATACAGATTTTAGTGAGGTGTTGGATTTTAAACTGTTTGATGAATTTAATACGGGCGAAAACTATACAGCCCAAGAGTTCGGAAGATGGGAGTTTTATGGATTGGTTTTTCCTTCTACACCTGCTCCCCAGGGAGTATTGGTGGAAGCAGGAGGGGAAGGTCGAGGTATGTTTATTGGCTTTAATGAGGCCGGTCATTTTGTGGCCAGAGGAGGGGACGGGCGTCCTGGGGAGGGGCCCTTTCCAGATGGTTGTGCGAAGGTTGAGTTTTATCCTGGAAACCCAGATCCTTTATATGATTACGATTTTGCAGGGAAATCAGGAACCCTGGTAGTAACCATGAATCCGGCTAATGGGGAGATGACTTTTGAATTTGATGAGCTAGGAGATGGCACCATTGATATATCAAGAACCGTTACAGCTCTTGATGGCAGACTTGGATATGGTGGTTTTACGGAATGGTCAGGGGGAAATGCAGGTGATGTTGGAACATCGGATGGGAACATAGCCGGAAGAGAGATAACCTCTGCATCTAAATATGATTTTAACGGCAGTATGGACGGAATGCTATTTTCCAATACTTTGGAAAATAATGCAGCCTGGCGCTCTTCCTTAGGCACTTACACGGGAGATCCAGTAGTGCCTCCTAATCCAATTCTTCCGGATAATTACCACGACCTAATTGGTTTTAAATACGACGGAATCGTTTATTCAACAGGGGCCAACGATGGTTTACTGGAGTTTTATTTAGGAGATGAGGTAGATAACGATGGAGGTCCCGGTACTGAATATGTCCGTCAACGATTTAAAGCATATTCTACCAATGGAGTGAATAACACAACTGTGAGCCAACATCATATTTTTGTTGGCGATCTGTTGGATGGAAAATACGATGAATCTCCTAATGAATTCCTAACAGGCACCGACCCTAAATTTGAAATTATTCGAAACTTATCCATGTTTGAGGTGCTTTATGATGGTAAAAATGGCTTAAATATCGGATCTGGAATCAATAATTTAAATCAATCAACCACTATAAGATTCTTTAGTGGTAACGGTCAGTTTGGTGCCGTGGCAGATGGCATTCCTGACCTTTTGATCCCTAACATGGCGGAAGCAGGGGGTACAGACGTTTATTATTTTTCTGATGAAGATGGAAATGTTATTGGTCGCCCCATAAGCCTTGAGATTAATAATAATGACGCTACTAATCCTCCATTGTCCCACTGGATTAATGACCAGTACAGAGTGGATCTTGGAGTTAGTTTTGAGATTGCAAAACCATCTCAACGAATTTATGGAACTCAACAGGAACGCCCAATGCGGCTGATCGCCTTTGAATTGGATGATTTTGGAATTACAGAATTTGCAATAACTGATCCAGGTTATGACTACTTCACTAATATTACTAGCATATTTAATATTAATGCTGGCGCCGGAGGAACGGCGGACATCCCCTTTTTAGCGTACAATGGCGATACCTTTGAAATTGAATCTCCGGTGGTTACGGAAAGACCCGTTCCACGCTCTGTTTGTGAGGCGGATGGTACGGTAAACGTAACCTTTTCTGTGGTTGCTAAATACGATGGGCAGGAAGAAACGGATCCTGATCCACCAAATACTGATCCAAGATTTTTAACATACCAATGGACCAAGGACGGTGTGGCACTTTCCAATGGGCCGAATTATTCTGGAGTCAATACACCCTCACTTACAATTAATGGTGTGGCCTCTGGTGATCTGGGTCTTTATAGTTTAAAGATAACAAACGATTTTGGAACCACTCCAGTCGATGTAGAGGTAAAAGAGGGGGGTACAAGAGTCAGCTGGAATGGCACCGAATGGGTTTATCCTCCGGATGGCATGGGAGGCACTCAGGCAATCGCTGATGCGGACAGAAAAATGGTAATAACTTCAGATCTGGAGATTCCTTTGAATGGAGAACTGGAAGGCTGTAGTTGTGAGGTGATTCCTGGAAGGACTGTTGATATCCGAAAGAATGGGACATTGAAGTTGTTTGACGAGTTGAACTTAAAACAGGCAGATACCATTTTTGATCCTGATACAGGTGCTATTGATCAGATCATACCAGCGGGACGATTTATCATCGAAGACGATGGTTCATTGGTACAGACCAAGGATGTTAGTTTCAATCAGAATTTTGGAGAGATAGAGATGTACCGTGAGACGGCAGAGTTAAATGATTTTGATTATGTATACTGGTCGTCTCCGGTGGACGGATTCAGTCTTGGTGATGTGGGTATTCCGGCGCCTTCACAGAGTTATTTATGGGATCAACGCCTTCAAAATCCTAATGGTACTGATGGGTACTGGTCTCTATATAGTGGAGTAATGCTACCTGGTGTTGGATACATTGCTCGAACTGCCCAATATGGTGTTCGAGAGGCACTTTTCAAAGGTGTTCCAAACAATGGTCGCATAGTTGTTCCGGTATATAAAACAGTAGACATTACAGATAACGAAGGTGTTGATTTACCTTCAGAGAGTCGCCATTGGAATTTGGTTGGGAATCCATATCCATCGGCTATCAGTGCGGAGAAACTATTGACTGATTCAGACAACGCGAATGTTATTGAGGGATCTGTAAACGTGTGGCAGAGTTCAGCATCAACTATATCATCAGTCAATCCTGATCCGTTTTATGAAGATCAGAGTTATAGTTATTCAAGTGCCTATTTGACCTATAATTTAACGGGGCCATCGATTCCAAGTAGCTATGAGGGAAATATTGCGGCAGGCCAAGGATTTTTTGTACAGGTATTGGAAACAGCAGCTAACACTGCAGAAATGGTATTTAAGAACACGATGCGCTATACTGGAGTAAACAAAGATGTTATAGACAATACGGAGTTTATGAGAGCCAGTCAGTCCAATAATTCTAATGAAGGAGCGGGTGAAGAAAGACAACGAGTTTGGTTAAACGTGATCAATGAGGACAATATATCATCAACCACTTTGGTTGGTTATGTTGCAGGCGCTACATTATCAAAAGATCGCTTATACGATGCTTATGCCAACAGGGGTTCGAGTGAGTTATCCATATATTCATTATTGGATGAAGGAAAAATGGTGATACAGGGACGACCATTACCTTTTGACGAGTCAGATACAGTTGATCTGGGTGTGCAGATTCCGGAGGCAGGTATTTACAGGATAGGGATCGATCAGTTGGATGGCAGCATATTTACCAACGAAGAGACCGACATCATTCTGGAAGACACCTATACAGGGGCTGTTCATGATCTGCGATCATCGCCTTATGCATTTGATGCGCAGCAAGGGACCTATAACGACCGGTTTATTTTGAAATACAATGCCAACCAGCTCAGTACTAAAGAAATTGCAAGGTCTGACACCTTCGCCTATATCAAGGATGGGGTGTTTCACGTGCAGTCTCAATCCGTAATAGAGCAAGTACAGGTGTATGACCTCACGGGTAAACTGGTAATGAACTACAGTCCTGAGCGCAATTCCTTGAACATACAAAGAGATTTTAATTATGCACGGGGAGCTTACATCACCCTTATTACTTTGGAAGGTGACATCACCGTGAGTAAAAAATTAATGAATTAAAATAGTACTGCTAGTAGCCTAGCTTTATCCTGACTCTTTGTAGAACCCCATCAGCTACTTTTTGAGCTTTTTCGGCACCAAGAGCAAGAGCTTCGTCCACTTCATTAAGATTATTCATGTAATGGTTGTACAGTGCGCGGGGTTTAGAAAAACGATCCAGGATCAGCTCAAAGAGCGCTTGTTTAGCTTGTCCGTAACCATAACCTCCTGCTTCGTAATTTGCTTTCATCTCACTCACCTCCTCATCAGAAGCAAGTAGTTTGTAAAGTGCAAAACAATTACAGGAAGACCAGTCTTTGGGTGCTTCCAGGGGAGTACTATCTGTTTGTATGGACATGATTTGCTTTCTCAGTTTTTTCTCCGGCAAGAATATATTGATCGTATTCCCTTTGCTTTTGCTCATTTTTTGTCCGTCTGTTCCCGGGATAAGCATGGTTTCTTTCTGAACATCTGCTCTTGGAATGACAAAGGTATCCCCCATTTTAGCATGAAATCTATTGGCCACATCCCTAGTCATTTCAATGTGCTGTTCCTGGTCTTTACCAACCGGAATGATCTCCGAATCATATAACAGAATATCCGCTGCCATCAGCATAGGGTAGGTAAATAAACCGGCATTAATATCGGTTAGCCGGTCTGCCTTATCCTTAAAGCTATGAGCTAGCGTAAGGCGCTGGTAAGGAAAAAAACAACTGAGATACCAGGTAAGTTCGGTCACTTTAGGGACATCGCTTTGGCGGTAGAAAACCGTATTGTGGATGTCCAGACCAAAAGCCAGCCAGGTGGCTGCAGTAGAATACGTATTTTGTTTGAGTAAAGCGGCGTCTTTGATTTGTGTTAAGGAGTGAAGGTCGGCAATGAACAAAAAGGAGTCGTTCTCTGGTTTTGCCGACATTTCAATTGCGGGAATAATGGCTCCTAAAATGTTTCCTAAATGAGGAGTTCCCGTACTTTGTATTCCTGTAAGTATTCTAGCCATGGTCAAATAGTTGGCGCAAATTTATTGATAAGATCACAATAAAAAAAGCGGTAAAAATATCGCTTTAGCCTTCAGGTGTGACATTTTATTATTTTTTAAACAAACTCGCGATGAACAAAATAAGAATGGCACCGATACCTCCTGTAAGGACGTCACCAATAATTCCATCAGATACTGAAACACCGAGAAGTCCAAAGACCCAGTTTCCCACTAATCCACCAACGACCCCAAGGAGAATGTTTAAGGGTAAGCCAAAGCCTCCTCCCTTCATGATCTTCCCAGCCAGCCAGCCCGCAATGGCTCCCACCAGCAAAGAATACAATAAACTCATAATAAAAACATTTAGTTAGTAGGTTAAAAATAAACAATTTTATCTTTACAGCTTTCTGCTTGGAATGATGTTTAAATATCTTTTCTGGATAGTATACAGGGCATGGTTTTACATACTCGTGGCCATCCCAATTATCCTGTTATTACCTGTTTTGTTATTCTCGATTGCGAAAGAATCGCGGTACCCCTTTTTTTTTAAATTAGCCCAATTTTGGGCTAAGTTCATCCTGATAGGTATGGGCTTTAAATATTCCTACACAGCAGAACAAACCATAAATTCAAGTCATAGTTATGTGTTTGTGGCTAACCATACCTCTATGGCCGATATTATGTTAATGCTAGCGATTGTAAAAAATCCATTTGTCTTTGTTGGAAAGAAAGAACTAGCTCAAATCCCCTTATTTGGCTTTTTCTACAGAAGGACTTGTATTCTGGTAGACAGAAATAATGCAGAGAGTAGAAGAGCGGTGTTTCTCCAGGCCCAAAGACGTATCAAAAATGGGCTCAGTGTCTGTATCTTTCCTGAAGGAGGGGTGCCGGATGAAGATATACTTCTCGACACTTTTAAGGATGGAGCCTTTAGACTGGCCATAAACCATCAAATACCTGTCGTTCCATTAACGTTTTTAGACAATAAAAAAAGATTCTCCTATACTTTTTTTAGCGGTGGCCCCGGTAAGATGCGGGCTGTAATCCATCGATTTATCGATACCAGAGGCTTACAGCTCAACGATACCAAAGAATTAAGGGAACGCACCAGAATCGTAATAAACAACTGTCTCAATAAAACATAAAAAAGCCCTTCGTGAGAAGGGCCTTGTTTCAGTTATTGCTTCATCATTGCTTTTGAGTTGCAATAACTTTCGTCTAACTAACTAAAAAAACCTAAAACTTAAAATTTAAACCTGTATATACTCCAATAAAAAATGGTTGAAAATCGCCAAAGGTATTACTGAAGGTATTTATTTGGTACTTGAACATTGGTTCAAGGACCACATTAATCTGCTTTGAAATTCCGTAGTCAAGGCCTACACCAAAGTTGGCGCTATAACTGGTAGAATTAATATTATTTGCCTCTCCAATAATCGAACTCTGTCCATTAAACTCGGCAGAGATCTCGTTATTATTCAGGAAGAACGTACTAAACCCTCCAACCAGGTTTACGCCAAATTTTCTGTCTATCAAGCGATATTCCAGTGCCAGGGGAACCTCAAGGTAGCCATAATCTAAAATGAGCTGACCGACCGGTTGAACGTTCAACACCTCGGGACTTGAGTTCCTGTTTAACACATTAGCACTCATCAGCAGCACATTCGTATTTTCACGCATAGTGATGTTTCCCATACCCGGTAATTGCGGTCTTGACGCTACATCAATAGCTGCGAAGGCCATTACATCATTAGTGGTATTGCTAAAATCAACCCGATTCACTCCGGCTCTTACTTTTAATCGTTTGGTCACGGTGTAGCTTCCACCGACTCCATAACTCATAGTGAGGTCACTGGATTTGGAATTCTGATTGAACTGACTGTGGATCGTTGATCCTTCGCCAAGAGCCATTGAATAAACGGGTGCTACTACTGGAGTGATGCTCCAGCGTTGCTGGGGGCCTTCTTTCACCGGAACCTCTTCTTTTAAGGCTTCGGCAGCAGCAATCGCTTCTTCAATGGTCTGACTCTGGCTGAATTTCTCTTTTTCAATTGTACGTTCAATAGATTCAGTGTTTGCACTAATCCTATTGTGTTCTGTAGTATGTATTCCAGCCTTTTGGATATCTGTATAAATGCTTGTGGGGTTGTCTATTTCTTCATCAATTTTCGCTTCTGTTCTTTCAGCTGATCGATTTGTGGCAAGACCATAGCGGCTTTTATTTGAGATATTTTGAAAAGCTTCTTGGTTTATACCGTTTAAACTCTTCTCAGAATCGCTTGTCTTTGGATTACCAGAAGTGCTTCGAATATTTCCTTTCTCTGAATCCACATGCTTTAAAGTACTCTGGTTTTCATCTGTTTCTGCTATAGAGTTACCTTCATTCGGATCGAGCTTCTTAATAGTTTCCTGATGCATCTTCTTATCAACAGGAGGTGTAACCGGAGTATCTACTACAATCGGCTGATCGCTCTCGGTCCTGAACCAGTTATATCCAATGGACACAAAAAGTAACAGAGCTGCAGCAACACCACCAACACGCCACCAAATCGGTACGATACGCCGTTTCTTTTTGTCTTTATTCAATTCCTGCTCAATTCTTGACCATACCTCCGGACTCGGACTCTGTTCAAAATCTTTGAACTTTTCTTGAAATAACCGATCTATATCTTTTCTCTCTTTCATTTTATAAGGACTGTGAATTCCTTAAGTTTTTATGATCTTCAATTTTTTGTTTTAAAATCAATCTTGCCCGGGCCAGATTTGACTTTGAGGTTCCTTCGCTGATTTCGAGCATCTCTGCTATTTCCCGGTGGGTGTAACCATCCAAGGCATAGAGGTTAAAAACCAACCGGTAACGATCGGGAAGTTCCTGAATAATTTTGAGCAGATAATCCACATGAAATAATTCAGAATCATCAACTTCAACTACAACAGCCTTGATGTTTTCTTCTTTTACGATATCAAAAACAGCTACTCCGCGATACCGTTGTAAAGCTGTATTAATCGTAATTCGTTTTACCCAACCTTCAAAAGAACCTTTGTGCTTATACTGTTCAATCTTTTTAAAGATAGTCACAAAAGCATCCTGCAGATTGTCTTCCGCATCTGCACGATTTTTAGAATACTTAAGACAAAGTGAAAACAACTTGCTCGCGAAAAGCTGATAAAGTTGACCCTGTGCCTTGGTATCATTCTTTTTACATTTTTCAATGAGTTGTTCTAAACTCACATTATAAAATAAATTAGTTGATTTTATTCAATAACAGGAACTTCAACCACATAGTAATGATCCTCTCCTTCCTCGTCAATACCCTGGAAGAATTTAAACACATAAACATCATCACCTGTTACCATAAAATCCATACTCACCTCTACTTGTTTTGGTTCAATTTCACAGGTAGGGTCATTGTAGACCGTGTTTACAACAGCGATGGTCCGTTCATGTCCCTGTACCTGATAACTAAAATTGTAAAACTCATAGCAGCTTGAGGGTGCTGTATAAGTCATAGAAATGACATATGTGTTTCCTTTGACAAATGAATTTGCCATATTAACGCTTTCAATGGGCATCACCTGGAATTCAAAGTCATTGGCATTGTCGTCTTCAAGACTGCATCCCGATAAGAAGACAAACACTGATAAAATGATTATGAAACGTTTCATTTCCGACTATTAAGCATTTTGTAGATGAACATTTTTCGAAAAGGTTGCGTCAAAAACAAAAAAATCCTGATAAATCAGGACTTTTTTTAATTGTTGACAATTTCAAGGACTTTTTCCTCAAGCTCATCCATCAATTCAGGATTGTCCTTTATTAAGGATTTCACTGCGTCCCGTCCCTGCCCTAGTTTGGTTTCTCCGTAACTGAACCAGGAACCACTTTTTTTAATAATGTCGTGATCAACGGCCAGGTCCAGAATTTCTCCAACTTTTGAAATACCTTCACCGTACATGATATCGAATTCAGCCGTTTTAAATGGAGGAGCAACCTTGTTTTTCACAATTTTAACCCTCGTTTTGTTACCAGTCACATTGCTGTCAGTATCTTTAATTTGAGTAGAACGCCTGATGTCTACACGAACAGAGGCGTAAAATTTTAAAGCATTTCCTCCGGTAGTCGTTTCCGGATTTCCAAACATCACTCCAATCTTTTCACGGAGCTGATTGATAAAGATCATAGTGCAGTTGGTTTTGCTAATGGACCCGGTTAATTTACGCAGAGCCTGAGACATAAGCCTTGCGTGTAAACCCATTTTAGAATCACCCATTTCTCCTTCTATTTCACTTTTTGGAGTAAGGGCCGCTACAGAATCTATGACAATGATGTCAATTGCACCGGAACGCACCAGATTATCGGCAATTTCAAGTGCTTGTTCTCCATTATCGGGTTGAGAAATGATAAGGTTTTCTAAATCTACTCCTAGTTTTTCAGCATAAAACCGATCAAAAGCATGCTCAGCATCAATAAAAGCTGCGATCCCACCACTTTTCTGCGCTTCGGCAATGGCATGTAGTGTAAGGGTTGTTTTTCCTGAAGATTCAGGGCCGTAGATTTCAATCACACGACCACGAGGGTAACCTCCGACTCCTAAAGCGATATCAAGTCCAAGGGAACCTGAAGAAATGGTATCGACGTCCATTACAGACTGATCGCTCATTTTCATAACAGTCCCTTTTCCGTAAGCCTTATCTAATTTATCTAAGGTCAATTTTAAAGCCTTTAGCTTGGCATCTTTTTCACTGCTCATATTCTTATGTAATTAAAATAGGAAAGCTAAAATACTACTTCTTTTATCCTTCTACAATTTTATGACGCAACCATTTGATGAATTCTACATCTCATAAAAAAGCAGTGAACAAAAATGGAGACTTATCGGTTTGACAGTAGTAAAATGAAACTGATAGTTGTTACACATTAGGTATTTCGCAGGCTGTTTTTAAACCTTGCGAATGAGCCGTCTGGAGCTGATCTTGTATTGACATAAAATATGAAGTTAGGCCGAAACAAGCACTTTATGTATAATAAAGTGCTTTTTTTTATCTCTAAGTAGCTTAAAATGATACCTTTGTCCACTGAAATAATACTTTAACCTTAAAACATTAGTATAGCATGCAACTGTACAATACTTTAAGCGCTAAAGAAAGAGAAGACTTGATTAGAAAAGCGGGGAAAGACCGGCTTACCATCTCTTTCTATCAATATGCAAAAATTGGGAATCCACAATTATTCCGTGATCATATTTACCTGTCCTGGGATGCATTAGGTGTATTAGGTCGTATTTATGTTGCTCATGAGGGCATCAATGCTCAATTATCCGTTCCTGCAGAAAATTTTCAAGCGTTCAAAGATCATTTAGACAGCATCACCTTCCTTGAGAATGTTCGATTAAATATAGCTGTAGAACAGGACAATTTTTCGTTTTTAAAATTAAAAATCAAGGTGCGGCATAAGATTTTAGCCGATGGTTTAAACGATGAGACATTTGATGTGACCAACAAGGGTATTCATGTGAATGCACAAATGTTTAATGAACTTATAGAGGATGAAGACACCGTATTGGTGGATATGCGTAATCACTATGAGAGTGAAATAGGTCATTTTAAGAATGCCATAACACCCGATGTGGATACCTTTAGAGAATCATTAGACCTGATAGCAAAAGATCTTGATCCACACAAAGAGGATAAAAAACTGGTTATGTACTGTACCGGAGGGATCAGGTGTGAGAAAGCAAGTGCTTACTACAAGCACAAGGGCTTTAAAAATGTTTACCAGTTGGAGGGAGGTATTATCAACTACGTGAGACAGATCAATGAACAAGGACTGGAAAACAAATTCATAGGAAAAAACTTTGTTTTTGATGAGCGAAGAGCAGAACGAATTTCCGATGATGTCATAGCTCAATGCCATCAATGTGGGAAACCGGCCGATACCCACACCAACTGTGCCAACGAGGCCTGTCACTTGCTCTTTATACAGTGTGATGAATGCAGGAGTGAAATGGAGAACTGTTGCTCCACCACCTGCATGGAGATCAATCGTCTTCCATATGAAGAACAAAAGGCTCTCCGAAAAGGACAGGGAAACAGCAATGATATATTTAAGAAGGGACGGGCTGACCACTTAAAAAAGAAAAACCTTAGAAACATTAAGGAACATTTAACGGCTTCTACAGAATGAAGGATTCCCAGCGGACACAACGCATCGAACTGATGGCTCCTGCTGGAAACTTTGAGTCTCTTCAGGCAGCTCTGGACAATGGTGCCGATTCTGTTTACTTTGGAGTTGAACAATTAAACATGCGCGCCAGAGCATCAATGAATTTCACTCTTAATGATCTAAGTGAAATCGTCCGAAGATGTGAAGAAAAGAAGGTTCGCACCTACCTTACTCTGAATACGATTATTTACGACCATGATCTGTCTGTGGTTAAAAATTTGGTCAAAAAAGCAAAACAAGCTCATGTAACGGCCGTTATTGCTATGGACCAGGCGGTCATCTCTATAGCCCGATCAATTGGAATGGAGGTGCATATTTCCACCCAGATCAATGTGACCAATATTGAAACGGTAAAATTTTATGCCTTATTCGCGGATACAATGGTTCTTAGTCGTGAATTAAGCCTTAGACAGGTTAAAAATATAACAGATCAGATTAGACGGGAGCAGATTAAGGGCCCTTCCGGGCGTTTGGTCGAAATTGAAGTATTTGGCCATGGGGCACTATGTATGGCAGTTTCAGGAAAATGCTACATGAGCCTTCATGCACATAATTCTTCAGCTAACAGAGGTGCCTGTAAACAAAATTGCCGAAAAAAATACACGGTCATTGAGCAGGAGTCCGGTTTTGAATTGGAACTGGACAATGAATACATTATGTCACCAAAAGATCTGTGTACAATTGATATACTTGATCAGGTGAAGGAAGCAGGTGTTAGGGTACTTAAACTAGAAGGAAGGGGTAGAGCACCTGAATATGTTGCGAAAGTAGTTCGCTGTTATCGTCAGGCATTGGATGATCTTACATTAGGGGTTTACAATAAGGACAAGGTTGTCGCTTGGATGAAGGAACTGGAAACCGTTTATAATCGTGGATTTTGGACTGGGTATTATCTTGGTCAGAAGCTCGGCGAATGGAGCAAAGGATCTGGATCCCATGCGACTCAAAAAAAAGTATATGTTGGTAAAGGACTTCATTTTTATCCTAAGGTAAAGATTGGAGAGTTCAAGGTTGAAGCATATGATATTTCAATAGGTGATACCTTGTTGGTTACCGGTCCTACAACGGGAGCTAAAGAATTGATTTTGGAAGAGATGTACGTAAACGACCAAAAAAAGGACAAAGGCTCAAAAGGGGACAGCATCACAATACCACTCAATTTCAGAATCAGACCCTCCGATAAGCTCTACAACATTGTTATGAACAAAACCGAATCTTAATGGTAATCGTTACTCTCCAGCGAAACAAATGCATAGGCTGTAATTATTGTGTAGAATTGGCGCCTGAGCAGTTTCAAATGTCTAAAAAAGACGGAAAGTCGGTCTTGTTACATTCTAAACATAAAAAAGACTTTTACACGCTTAAAAGCCAAGACCCCTTTATTTTTGAAACTTGTTTTAAGGCCGGAAAAGCTTGTCCGGTAAAGATCATTAGTGTAAAACAGGTCTAGGATAATTGTTTATTCTTAAATAAGAGGCCTGTTCGTTAATAGTAAAATAGTTTTATCTTTACTGTTTAATTGAATGTTAATTTGAATTCAGGGAGATCACCTGAATAGAATGATGATATATGGCTTGTAACAGTTGTTCAACTGCGAAAGACGGCCAACCTAGAGGATGCAATAACAATGGTACCTGTGGTACTGATAGCTGTAATAAACTAACCGTTTTTGATTGGTTATCAAATATGTCGCTTCCTAACGGACAGGAGCCCTTTAAGGGGGTTGAAGTTCGGTTTAAAAATGGCAGAAAGCAGTATTTTATAAATTCGGAAAACCTCACCCTATCCATCGGTGATGTGGTAGCTACCCAGGCCAGGAATGGTCATGATATTGGTATGGTGACGCTGGCTGGTGAGTTGGTACACGTACAAATGAAACGAAAAAAAGTGTCTTTGGATGACGAGGACATTATGAAAATATACAGAAAGGCCACGCAAAAGGATATCGACGTTTGGACCAGGTGCAGAGAGAAGGAAGAAGATATGAAGGTTAAAGCCCGACAATTCGCCATTGACCTTAAATTAAAAATGAAAATATCTGATATCGAGTATCAGGGAGATGGTTCAAAGGCAACCTTTTATTACACGGCTGAAGAGCGGGTTGATTTTCGGGAGCTAATTAAGGTGTTTGCTCGTGAGTTCCGTACGCGTATTGAGATGCGCCAAATTGGCTTCAGACAAGAGGCAGCCAGATTGGGAGGTATAGGTTCATGTGGCAGAGAGCTTTGTTGTTCTACCTGGCTTACAGATTTTAGAAGTGTGAGCACCTCGGCTGCAAGGTACCAGCAACTATCACTTAACCCACTAAAACTTGCGGGTCAGTGCGGAAAGCTAAAATGCTGTCTGAATTACGAACTAGATACTTATCTGGACGCACTTAGCGACTTTCCAAAAACCGATATCAAACTTAAAACCGAAAAGGGTCTGGCCGTATGTCAGAAGACCGATATTTTTAAGGGTCTCATGTGGTTTGCCTATGAAGGAGAGTGGATGAATTGGTTTGAACTTAGTAAAGATCAGGTGAAGGAAATCATTAGAATGAATAAAGAAGGGGCTTCTGTTCAAAGTCTTGAGATGTATGCTTCCGATCGACCTACTGATACTAAAACATCTTTCGAAAACGTTGTTGGACAAGACAGTCTCACAAGGTTTGATAATCCAAAACGAAAAAGAAAACGTAACAATAATAAGCGTAATAAAAAACGTAATCCGCGAAACAATGCTAAAAGGAAAAGTTAACAGGATCCTTATGTCTGGTCTTGTTGTGTGCTTTTGCAGTTGTGATAGCAAGCGCGTTTATGATGCTTATCAGGCTATACCCAATCAATGGCACAAGGATTCTTTGGTCAGTTTTACGTTTCAGACTCCTGATACCATTAATTCATATAATTTGTTCATAAACCTTAGAAACACCCAAAGCTACCCTTACAGTAATCTTTATTTGATCACTAGCTTAAACCATCCTAATGGTAAGATCATCAAGGATACATTGGAATACAAAATGGCAGCACCTAGTGGAGAGCTTCTCGGAACAGGTTTTTCGGATATAAAAGAAAATAAATTGTGGTATAAAGGTCACGAGGCAGATTTCCGCTTTGAAGAGTCGGGCACCTATACATTAGACATTCAGCATGCCATGAGGAAAAATGGAGACGTTGATGGACTGGTTTTTTTAGACGGGGTTACCGATGTGGGGTTCAGAATTGAGCACAAGCAATGATATGGCTAAAACCAAGCAACAAAATACAAGTTCTGATTTTACGAAATACACCAGGTGGTTTTGGGCCCTCTTCGCAGTAGGTATTTTGTCCATTTGTTTTATTTTTTTACTTGCCTCATGGGGTTTTCTTGGTGAAATGCCAGATTACACCCTGTTAGAGAATCCCGAAACAAATCTTGCCTCTGAGGTGATTTCTGCTGACGGAAAGACCCTCTCAAAGTTTTATTTTGATGATAACAGGACTCCGGTACCTTATGAAGATCTACCACAGCATTTGGTGGATGCCTTGATTGCTACGGAAGACGTTCGGTATTACGATCACTCTGGTATCGATGCTCGTGGAACGCTAAGGGCAATTATGAAGGCAGGAAGTGGTGGTGGTGCCAGCACCATATCACAACAATTGGCCAAGCAGCTTTTTACCAAACAGGTGTCTAGAAATAAGTTTGAACGGGCATTTCAAAAGGTAAAGGAGTGGGTCATTGCCATAAGATTGGAACGCCAGTACACAAAGGAAGAGATCATTACCATGTACTTTAATATTTACGATTTTGGTAATAATGCAGATGGTATCAGATCGGCTGCCCGAATTTATTTTGGTAAAGAGCCTCAGGATCTCAATGTAAAGGAATCGGCCATGCTGGTGGGTATGTTTAAGAACTCTTCCCTTTTTAATCCACGAAGGAGACCTGAAATGACTAAAGACAGAAGAAATGTGGTTCTTTCGCAAATGTCTAAATACAATTACATTTCTGAGCAACTTAAAGACTCTTTAAAGGTTACCGAACTCGATTTGAACTATACTCCGGAATCTCACCGAGAGGGACTGGCAACCTATTTCAGAGCTTACCTAGACAGTTTCATGAAAGAATGGATTGCTGAGAATCCCAAACCTGACGGTAAGAAATATAACCTCTACAATGACGGCCTTAAAATTTATACCACCATTGATTCGAGGATGCAGGCCTATGCAGAAGATGCGGTGGCGCAGCACATGCCACGTTTGCAGGCAGAGTTCGATCATCAGAATACCCCCGAAAGAAATCCAACCACCCCTTTTAGAGAGCTTGACCGATCTGAGATTGATGAGGTTTTACGTCTGGGGATGAGACGTTCTGAACGCAGAAGACATATGAAGTACGACCTCGGTAAGAGCGATGAAGAAATCGAAGAATCCTTTCGTGAGCCCACTGAAATGCGCATTTTTTCATGGAAGGATGGAATGGTTCATGAGATCGATACCGTAATGACACCAATGGACTCTATGCGTTATTACAAAAAGTTTCTACGACCCGCTTTAATGGCCATGGACCCACAATCAGGTCATGTAAAGGCCTGGGTAGGTGGCATGAATTACAAACACTTTCAGTACGATATGGTGAAACAGGGGAAACGACAGGTTGGGTCTACATTCAAACCGTTTGTTTACGCAACGGCCATTGATCAGTTGCAACTTTCACCCTGTGATTCTTTGCCTAAAACCCCAATTACCATTGAGGCGAACAAGTATGGTAATCCAGAGCCCTGGACGACAAAAAACTCGAATGGTGAGTACGATGGGTTTCAGACCTTGAAAGGCGCCTTGGCCAATTCGACCAATACCATTACAGCTCGACTGATGAATATGATTGGACCTCAACCTGTAGTAGATATGGCGAAAAAACTGGGTGTGGAACAAGATATTCTTCCGGTTCCGGCAATCGCGCTTGGCACACCAGACCTGAGCGTTTATGAAATGGTCGCAGCCTATTCTACTTTTGCTAATAAGGGCGTTTATACAAAACCTGTGATGGTTATGCGTATTGAAGATAAAAACGGAACAATTCTGTACCAGGTGCAACCTGAAAGCAGGGACGTTTTGAGTGAAGAGGCTGCCTATGTCACTGTAAAGCTGATGGAAGGCGTTACTGAGGCGGGATCTGGTAAGAGACTAAGACACAATACCCTTGGAGAGGGACCAGTATATAAAGAAATTATCACAGGAAACCCTTATGAGTTTGACAATCCCATAGCAGGTAAAACAGGAACCACTCAGAACCATAGTGATGGCTGGTTCATGGGGATGGTTCCAAATTTGGTGACCGGAGTATGGGTTGGGGCAGAAGATCGCTCAGTACATTTTAACACCATTACCTATGGACAGGGTGCTTCTATGGCACTTCCAATTTGGGGTTTGTTTATGAAGGCTTGCTACGCCGATGAAGAACTTAATATATCCAAAGAGGAGTTTGATGCACCTCTTGAACTGTCTATAAAGGTAGATTGTCAGATAGAGGACGAAGAAGAAAATCCTTCAAAACAATCAATTGAAGATCCAGAGGAAGAAATCGACTTTTAATCTGCCATTCGGATTCTTTATTTTCATTTCTTTAGTAGAAAAAGCGTCTTCGTTTTCGTAAATTTCAGCTTTAAATAAAGCTGTTATGATTAACAAGAAAGTAGCTCATGTGACGGAAGCACTAAATGGTGTGAAAAGTAATATGACCTTTATGTTTGGTGGTTTTGGGTTGAGTGGGATCCCGGAAAATTCTATAGCGGAATTACAAAAGCGAGGCCTCAATGGTCTCACATGTATCTCTAATAATGCCGGTGTTGATGATTTTGGTCTTGGCTTACTTCTCAAGCAACGACAGATCAAAAAGATGATCTCTTCCTATGTGGGGGAAAATGATGAGTTTGAAAGACAGATGCTAAGTGGTGAACTGGAAGTGGAACTCATTCCACAGGGGACACTTGCAGAACGTTGCCGAGCTGCTCAGGCGGGTATCCCTGCTTTTTTTACACCAGCAGGTTACGGAACTGAAGTTGGAGCAGGTAAAGAAAGCCGCGAATTCAATGGAAAAATGCATTTAATGGAATATGCTTTTAAGGCAGATTTTGCTTTTGTCAAGGCCTGGAAAGGAGATGAAGCCGGTAATTTGATTTTCAGAGGGTCGGCAAGAAACTTTAACCCAAATATGTGTGGAGCGGCAGCCGTTACAGTTGCCGAAGTAGAAATACTGGTGCCCGCTGGTGAACTGGACCCTAATCAGATCCATGTGCCTGGAATTTTTGTACAGCGAATTTTCCAGGGTGCGCATTATGAAAAGCGAATTGAACAGAGAACTGTGCGACCCAGAGAATCAAATTAAAAATCAATAAAATGCTTGATAAAAACGGAATAGCCAAAAGAATAGCTCAGGAGGTAAAAGACGGGTACTATGTAAACCTTGGGATAGGCATTCCTACCCTTGTAGCGAACTATGTACGTAACGATATTGAGGTGGAGTTTCAAAGTGAAAATGGGGTATTGGGTATGGGCCCCTTTCCTTTTGAAGGAGAAGAAGATCCTGACATCATAAATGCCGGTAAACAAACTATTACCACCTTACCTGGCGCTTCCTTTTTCGACTCTGCCACAAGCTTTTCAATGATCAGAGGACAGCATGTGGATTTAACCATACTTGGAGCTATGGAGGTCGCTGAAAACGGGGACATAGCTAATTGGAAGATTCCTGGTAAAATGGTTAAAGGAATGGGCGGTGCCATGGACCTAGTAGCAAGTGCCGAGAATATCATTGTTGCCATGATGCATACCAACAGGGCTGGCGCTTCTAAGTTACTGAGCGAATGTACCCTGCCGTTAACCGGTGTTAACTGTGTTAAAAAAATTGTGACCAACCTTGCTGTCATTGAAATAACTGAAGAAGGTTTTAAATTATTAGAACGCGCCCCCGGGGTTTCAGTTGAGGACATAAAAAACGCAACACAGGGTCAACTAATTGTTGAAGGCGATATTCCGGAAATGCATTTGTAATCGACTCTTTATTTAGAAAGAAAAATCTGATAAAAAGTTAAAAAATAATGCATTTTATCGATTTATTATGTAGATAAACGTATAAAATCAAATTAATCTTCATATTAGCTGTCCCAAAGAAATAGATCGACCATTTAAGTTTTAGTCTTAATTAATTTTGTTTCAAATCTACCATGAACAACTGCTTATGAGAACGAATACAAATCTACCAGAACCTACTTTTGAGGAGCGTTTGTATGAGAAGTTTAGAAGTACCTCTCAGTTCATTTCAGGCGTTCTTAAATTGACTAAAAAATTATTCATGCTATAACCCTTTGGGTATAGCATGAATTAATTTTTTGGTGTACGCTTTTGCAGGGGAGTTAAAGATTTCATCGGCATCACCCTGTTCTTCAATTATCCCGTCCTTCATTACCAAGAGCTGATCAGACATGTATTTAACCACATTGAGATCATGTGAAATGAAGAGATAGGTAAAGTCATAATCATCTTTCAGATCGTTGAGTAAGTTTAAGACTTGAGCCTGTACAGAAATGTCAAGTGCAGATACAGATTCATCACAAATCACAAGTTTAGGATTAAGTACTATCGCCCTGGCAATGCCTATTCTCTGCCTCTGACCTCCGGAGAATTCGTGAGGATATTTTTTTAAATCGGCCTCAGACAATCCAACTCGTTCAAGGGTGCTAATGATCATTTTTTTTTGTTCAGGCCCTGATACAATGCTGTGAACACGAATGGGCTCCATAAGAACCTCTTCCACCGAGCGCCTTGGATTAAGTGACGCAAAAGGATCTTGAAAAATTATTTGGATGTCCTTACGCAATTCTCTTCTTTCCCTTTTGTTTAGTCGTGTAATGTTCTTTCCATTGAACAAAATCCTCCCTTCAGTTGCTTCAGTTAAAAGGGTAATGGCATTGCTTAAGGTAGACTTTCCGCAACCTGACTCTCCCACCAGCCCCAGTGTTTCTCCCGGATATACTTTAAAACTCACATCATTAACAGCTTTAAAGACTCTGTTTTCTGAAAACAATCCAACTTTTGAAAAGTAATATTTTGACACATTTTTTACTTCCAAAATGGGCTTCTGTGCATATATCTTTTTGTGATTTGCATTTCTCTCAGAACTACTGATGAGCTCTTTTTTAAATGTTGAAGTTAATAAGCTGTCAACAGTAGGGAGACGTTTAAGACGTTGATCTGACGAAGGTCTTGCCAAAATCAAGGCTTTGGTGTACTCTTGTTGTGGAGATTCAAAGATCTGTGAAGTTCGACCTGCTTCTATCAACTGCCCCTGATACATCACCAGCACCTGATCAGCGATTTCGGAGACCAGAGCCAGATCATGAGATATCAACAGAATGCTCATTTTGTTGTCTTTCTGAAGAGACTTCAGTAAATCGATTATTTCTTTCTGGACGGTAACATCCAGAGCCGTTGTGGGTTCATCGGCAATAAGCAATTGAGGTTTGCAGGCTATGGCCATAGCAATCATTACACGCTGCTTTTGTCCCCCGGAAATTTCATGTGGATAAGACGTATAAATACGATCAGGATGGGGTAATCTTACCTGCTCGAACAGGTGCAGCACTTCTTTCCGAGCTTCTTTTTTTCCAACAATTTGATGTCTTAAGAGGATCTCTTCAACTTGCTTTCCGCAGCGCATGGAGGGGTTTAAGGCGCTCATTGGTTCCTGAAAAATCATACTGATGCTTTTACCTCTCATTGCCATCATCTCCTTTGAGCTTTTATCCAAAAGAGAATTACCAAGAAACAGGATGGAACCACTTATGATCTTTGCCGCGGACTTTGGAAGTAATCCCATAATAGCAAGTGAGGTAATGGATTTTCCAGACCCGCTTTCACCAACAATCGCAACTATTTCATTTTGTGGTATTGAAAAACTAATCCCATGGAGGGCAGGAACCAGAAACTTTGGCTTGTCAAAAGAAATACTCAGATTTTGGACCTTTAGCAGATGTTGTGAACCTTTCTCAAGCATTACACATTTTTTATTTCGGATGCATCCAGCAAATCAGCTCCTGTGAATCTGAGCAACACCTGAGCGACTGCAATCGTGTCTTTTTCACAATAAGCCACAATGCGATCTAAATCCTTGTCCTTGTAATAAGTTTTATATACCTCACTGCCATCAATATCTTCTTTCGGAGAGGGAATCCCCAGAACATTTGTTAAAAGTTTCAAAGAAGTAAAGTGCTTATAATCCCCGAACTTCCATAGTTCTAGGGTATCGAGATGAGGCACTTCCCAGGGCTTTTTACCAAACAGGTTTAATTTATAGGGAAGCTCCATACCGTGAATGATCATGCGCCTTGCGATGTACGGAAAGTCAAATTCCTTTCCGTTATGGGCACAGAGCAGATGTTTGGCCTGACTAAAATGTGAAATCAGGAGATTCTTAAAATCTTTTAGAATTTTAATCTCATCTCCAAAAAACGAGGTCACCCTAAACGTTCGGATGTCCCCGCTCATGTGAAAATAGCCAACGGAGATACAGATGATCTTTCCGAATTCCGCCCAGATTCCCGCTCGATCATAGAATTCTTCCGCCGTAAACTCGTCTTTTCTTTGGTAACTGGATTTAGTCTCCCATAGCTCCTTCTTAAGATCATCTAAATCTGAGAAGTTTTCAGCTTCTGGAACGGTTTCGATATCCAGAAATAAAATATTCTCAAGATTTATATTTCTTAGCATAAGATCTTATTTTTTTGTCAATGGGCTGCTATTTTCTATAATTTCGATGGCCTTTTCAAGGACTTCATCTCTTCCTTCTTTTATACCTTCAACTGTGGGTTTTATGTGAATATCCGTTCTAATTCCAACACGCTGTGTTTCACACCCGTCCGGATAGTACACTCCAATACCAGAAATCATAGTGCGCATGCCACCGGGTAAATCAATTCGAGATACATTCCCATCAGCACCGGCAGTTGTACTTCCAATAACGGTGGTCTTCTCACCAGCCTGAAACGCCATAGCGGTATATTCTGCCTGACTTTGTGATAACTCATTCACTAAAACCACTACTTTGTCGCCCTTGTAAGACCAGCTTCGTTTGATGCCTACCTTAAGACCCTCGTCAAAATTAAACTCGCCAGGATTATTTGGATTAACCCTGGTAAATTTAACAAAATCTGTGCGATTGGGGTTCGTATAATTTCCAAGAGTAAAAGGAACGAAGGTGGAAGGGTAATTTCTAATGTCTATGATTAAACCCTTTGTGTTTTTAAAGACTTCTTTCAAGGGTTCAACATCCTCTTCCTTTATATTTTGAAGAGAGATGTACCCAATGTCTTTTTTGAGCTTTTTAAAACTGCGTTCTGTACGTTCTTTAAACCAACGGTAATAGCCTTCTATTTCTGACGATGGGTGCAGATTAAGGGTTTTTTCAAGCTCAGTTGCATTGCGACGCAGTTTAACAACCATGATGTTTTGTTGAGACCTGAGCATATCAAAACTTATGTCGCGAAGTCTTGTGGGCTGATTAGATGCAGGATAATAGGGGTTGAGCTCTTCCACAATGTCTTCCACTTTTTTTCCATTAATGTGGGTAATAATATCGCCAATCTGCAATCCTGAGGCCTTACTTCTCTCATCATCAAAAAAGTTATCGACCACCAGTTGGTTTTCTATGAATCTCACATGAACAGGGGCATAATAGTTGCCGCGTTGCTCTTGAATTTTTTCATTACCACCCCATAAATTGGCATGGGTGTCTTGTACGTCTCCGATGATCTGCAGGGTGGCAATTTCGTATGCCAGTTCGTTTTCTGCATTTATAAATCTGGGAATATATTCGGATAACACATCATTCCAGTCTTTATCCATTAAGTGCTTATAGGGGAAATAGTAGTTTATCATATTCCAATAGCGATAGAGGCATAGCAATCTAAATCCAGCGTCAGGATAGGGCATTTCTGAATAGGTTGCTTCATTTTTAAACTCAGCATTGCCTACCCTCATGTAGGTGCCAACATAATAATGATCTCCTTGGTGACGACCTTTATAAACCTGTTGTAAGGCCGCTTTAAGCTCTTTTGACAAATTATCGCTGCTCATCCACGCCAGATCTGGCTTGAGGAAGGCCGCTTCCGAAGGGTTCTTACAGTTTTTACAGGGTTTAATAGGCCCGTACTTTGCAATCCAATCAACCAGAACTTGATGTCGTGCAACTTCCGAGGGGGCTTTCGTATATTTAGAGAGTATCCGAAATAATTCGTAATCCCAATTATAGTCGCCTTCGGCAAGCGCTGGGTGGTGGTATTTTAAAAATCCCCAAACACGGCCTAGTAGATCTAGGTCGGCTGTACTTAGGGCATTTAGGGCATCAGCCGTTATGAGCGAGCCTGTATCAAACTCCTTGTCTTTCTGTGCCTTAGAAAGTTCTTTTGTAGGGGCTTCATCGAGAGGCTTCCCGTCTATAGTGAGTTCAAAATTATCAATCCAAATAGCACCTTTGCCTACCAATAATCCCCCAAAAACAATTTGTGTAGCTCGGGGTTCGTAATCCAGTTCAATTTCGTATTTAGTCCAGTCGTTGGTGCCAGTGATTTGTCTGGACTGCATGTTGTCAAAAGCAACATTAGGGTCTACTCGTAGCCACAGGCCTGCGAACCCCTCACGCACATCTTGAGTTTTTAGATAGCCCGTAAGCTTTATTTTTTTTCCGCCAAAATTTGCTGGTATGGTGTAAGATAGGGCTTTGAATCCGTTATTTGGTCCTTCATTCTCGATTAGCCCAGACACCTTCCCGCTTTGGGCAATACCTTGTTCGTAACGTACATTATGACTGCCATCTCCAAAAGTGGACCAACCCTCAGCTGTGTCACCCTTGAGTTTTTCGAAACTGAAATTATGGTTGATTTGTGCGGATAACGAAAAAGAGGCAATAAGTAGCCAGAAAAGAGGTGTTGAATACTTCATGATTGATGATTATTTGATGTTTAAAGGACTTAAGAAAATCCTTTATTATTATCCTTCAGAATGTTAAATAACAAAACCTTAAGATTTCTGCTATAACATATTATAGGCTTCATCGATGTACACATAGAAGTCTTCTGGGAAAGAATTGATAACGGTGTCACTTCTTTGATGCCCCAGACGAACAACAATTAAATTGTCTTCAGGTATCGTAATGACGTATTGTCCGAGTATGCCCCGCATAGCAAAGATATGTTTACCCATATAATCACTAACCCAAAATCCATAGCCATAGGGTTCTCCTTTGAATCTTGATGTGGTAGCTTTGGCGACATAGGCAGAATCAAGAATGCGCTGACCCTTCCATAGGCCATGGTCTTTATAGAGTTTACCAAATCGTGCAAAATCCCGCGCATTACTGGAAATACAACAAAACGCCTTAGCCAGTCTATTCTCCTCATCATCTAATTGCCACAAGGCGTTTTCTGAAGCTCCCATAGGTTGCCAGAAACTTTCAGATAAATAGCTGGCTAAAGATTTTCCGGATGCCTTCTGAATCACCATGCCAAGTAATTGCGTACTTCCACTAAGATATTCGAATGTTTTTCCTGGGTCCTTAACCACTTTAAGATTTAAAATGGTCTCGGCAAGATCATCATCATAATTGGCACGAGCAGTGATTGAAAATGGGCTGGTATAGTGTTCTACCCAATCCAGACCCGAGGCCATGGACGCCAGATCCCCAACGGTAGTATCAGTCCCAGCAAATTCAGAATAAAAATTGCTCACCGGTTGATCCAGATCCTTTATGTAGCCATCCATAATGGCTTTGGCCATTAAAGATGAGGTGATGGTTTTGGCCATGGAAAAGGAATTGGTCTTAGAGTTTTTACCATAACCCTCCTGATACCATTCGTAATACAAACTGTCGTTTTTTATAATCAGATAGGCTACAGACCCATACTGCTCGTGTGTTTCAGAGAGTCTTTTGGTTGGATTGACGGTATTATAAGCACTGTGCAGTGGCCAGGTATCACTTGAAGATCCTTTGTATATGGTGTCATTTTCAAAATAGGGATAGTCATCTATAAAGGCTGTTTTATGACCAGTAAAGTACACGACTCTAATGCCTTTAAGGATATAGTCGTAATCAAAAAAATAGGCTAGAACGATGAGGATTCCAATAAGTCCAATAAGCCATTTGCTAAGAGATTTAGCCCTTTTCATAGAAGAAATATAGGTTAAAAGATAATGTGTATTGCTAAAATAGTGATTGTTGTTGGATTGCCCCTTCGTGAGTTAAAAGCCATTCTTTGCGGTAAAGCCCACCGGCATATCCTGTAAGACTTCCATCACTTCCAACAACACGATGACACGGGATAATTATCCACAATGGGTTTTTACCATTGGCTCTTGCTACAGCCCTTATTGCCTTGGGGTTACCCAACAGCTTGGAAACATCCAGATAAGACATGGTTTTGCCATATGGGATGGTCTGTAGAACAGACCATACCTTTTTTTCAAAATCGGTTCCCTCTGGATTGAGTAATAGATCAAATTGATAAAGTTCTTTGTTGAAATAGGATTTGATTTGAGTCGCAGCCTCAGATAGTACCTCAGGAATTTTTTGGCCACGAATAGGGTCTTCATCCAATACCTTGACAGAAATAAGGCCGTACTCATCACCAACGAGCTGTATCCAGCCAATTGGTGAGGGAAGCACACAGGTTTCCATCTTACAGGGTGGGATCATTGTCCAGAAGCCCCAATCTTTTTGCACGTTCCTCCCAGCTTTTACGAGCCAGCATCTGAAGATCTGAGACGTTATCGCTTTCGTCCATAATTTCCATACCTAGAAGTGTTTCAATGACATCCTCCATTGTGACCAGACCACTAACCGATCCGTATTCGTCTACAACCAGAGCCATATGGTTTCGGCTTTCTACAAGACGTTCGAACAAAGTGGGAATAGGCAGGCTTCTGTTTACCACAATAATGGGTCTTTTAACATCAGATAGCAGCTTATTACCATGTCCAAAAGCCATTTCTTTAAACACATCGTCCTTTAATACCAGTCCGGTAATATTGTCTGGGTTTTCAGAATAAATGGGAATTCTTGAAAAACGGATGTTGGAATTGGCATTAAAAAAGGTCTCTATGTCGGTGGTTTCATTTTCGGTTTTCATTACTGTTCTGGGGGTCATCACATCTTTGGCCTGTACCTGTTTAAAGGTGAGCAGATTTTTGATCACTTTGCTCTCGCTGGTATCAACCACACCTTCCTCATGAGCGATATCTGCCATTGCAGCGAAACTTTCCCTACTTAGAACAGATCCATGTCCCTTTCCACCAATAAGCTTAGTTGTTAACTGCAAAACCCAAAGAATACCGGTATACTTGAGCGGAAAAATTAAAATATTCAGTGCCGTTGTCGTAAAATGAGCCAATTGCTTCCAGTAGGTTGCCCCTATGGTCTTAGGTATAATCTCTGAAGCTACCAGAATTAGAACCGTCATAACTGTAGACACAATACCAACCATAAGGTCTTCAGTGAAATTAATCCCAAGGATAGAACGCTGTGTTTGGCCATACAAGTCAGCATAGGCAACTTTTGCCTGAACACCTACCAATATTGCTCCCACTGTGTGTGCAATGGTGTTTAAGGTGAGAATGGCAATTAAAGGTCTGTCCACATCATTTTTCAAGGCTTCCAGCTTGGTTGCATAAGCCTTTCCCTCCTTCTTTTTAATATTTATAAAGGTTGGTGTTACACTTAGAAGTACCGCCTCAAGGATGGAGCATAAAAAGGAGAAAAAGATGGAAATAACGGCATAAAAAATGAGTAAGCCCATTAATACAGTGAATTAGGTTGTTCTAAATTACGAAATCAATTTAACAACTTCCTTAGCAAAGTAGGAGGCAATGATATTGGCTCCCGCACGCTTGATAGAAGTTACTTGTTCCATCATAACCGCATCATGGTCCAGCCAGCCTTTCTCCGAAGCAGCCTTTAGCATAGCATACTCACCAGAAACCTGATAAACAGAAACAGGTACATCGACACTGTTTTTAATATCTCTTACAATATCTAAATAACAAAGTCCTGGCTTTACCATGACTATATCGGCACCTTCATCTATGTCCATTAAAGTTTCTCTTATGGCTTCTTCCCGATTGGCAATATCCATTTGATAGGTTCTTTTATCCTTTGGAACATCCAGAATATCTGCAGGAGCAGAATCCAGGGCATCTCTGAAAGGGCCGTAAAAGGAGGAAGCATACTTAGCAGAATAGCTCATGATACCTGTATCCAGGTAATTAGATTGGTCAAGAGCTTCTCTGATGACGCGAATTCTGCCGTCCATCATATCGCTTGGCGCCACAAAGTCTGCCCCTGAGGAGGCGTGCGAAATACTCATTTTTGCCAGTACCTCAACTGTGGCATCGTTTAAGATTTTACCATTTTCAACAATACCATCGTGACCGTAGGATGAGAAGGGATCCAGAGCAACATCTGTCATTACCAGCATATCCGGACAGGTCTCTTTTACGGTTTTAATGGCACGTTGCATCAACCCATTTGGGTTCAAGGCTTCGCTCCCCTTATTGTCTTTTAAGACCTCGTCTACCTTTACAAATAAGAGCACTGCCTTTAACCCCATGTTCCAGAGGAGCTTAACCTCATCTCTTAAAAGATCAAGACTATAACGGTAATAGCCCGGCATGGAAGGTATCCCATCTTTCACGCTCTTTCCTTCTACTATGAAGAGAGGAACCATAAAGTCGTTAGGCGTAATAACAGTTTCTCTAACAAGTCCTCTCAGGACTTCTGTTGTTCGTAATCGTCTGTTTCTTCTTATAGGGAACATAGAATGCTGTTGTTATAATCCAATTTTTTCATTGAGATCTTGAGCGGTTTTGATCATAAACTTTGGTGCATTAAATCGGTAACCAAAAAAGATCTGCAGGTATGGTATGTCATCACTGATATAGGTTGAGCGATCAAAGTTATGGTTTAGAATCAAATAACTGTAATGTGCACCCAGGTATAAGTTGTTCTTGTCGTAAACCACGGATGCTTTTAAATTGACTTCAGAGAGAAGCGAAGTTAAAGTCTCTTCACTCGAGAAGGTGACATTGGCACCAAGACCAACGGATCCACCTGCGGAGAACAAAAGGTTTTTAGAGGGTACAAAGTTGTAATAATAGGCTGGAGCAATGGCCATATCGTATGAATAGATATCTGAATCGAGACCCTCCGCCTTTAGATCGTAATCTGTATAGTAAAAAATAAAATTCGGTATAAAACTCCCAGCACTTTTCAACTGTTTCTCATCTTGTGAAACGATAGCCCTGTAGGAGAAATTTTTATTGAAGATATAGGAGGCAACACCGCCGACCTTAAAGGTTCTGAAATTCTCAAAATACTGGTTGATTTCAAGTTCGGGGATGTCGATAAAAAACCCTTTTTCTTTGTACAGCTGGAAATTGATCATCCAGGATCCTAAAAATCCCCTCATATTAAAATTCCTCAGTTCAGAATCTCCATTGTCTCTGTTTTCAGCAAGAAAACCTGGTGTAAATGAATAGGAAAGTACTACAGATCTGAATGCCGCACTGAGACCTAATTGATTTTGTTTGTTTGGATTTAAGCTAAAGTCAATATCTTCTTGCTCATCTTTAAAATTAAAAGTGTTTGAAGTGTTAATAAAGTAACTTCTCAAAGTGAGTTTATTCGGGAAATATACTTTGTATGTTACGGAGTCAGACTCAGAGGCATCCGGTACCTGTACCTGTGCATTCAGTAAGCACAACAGGCAGGTAAAAACAAACAACGATATGCATGACTTTAAGCCCAAGCGATCGGTTTTTTGAGAACTTCAAGCAGTCTTTCTTCCGGACTCTCCGGTTCCGGATGATAATCATATATCCATTGTACATGTGGAGGCAGGCTCATAAGAATGCTTTCGATCCGACCATTGGTTCTCAGTCCAAATAAAGTACCCTTATCATGCACCAGATTAAATTCCACATAACGGCCACGACGAATTTCCTGCCAATCGCGCTGGGCTCTTGTATAAGTTAGTTTCTTGCGTTTTTCAACTATCGGTACATAAGCCTTTAAGAAACTATCTCCAATTTCAGTCACAAATTCAAACCATTGATCCATACTCATAGTTTGCGTAGGCCTGCAGTAATCGAAAAATAAGCCCCCAATGCCTCGGGCCTCATTCCTGTGAGTATTCCAGAAATAATCATCACAACGTTTTTTAAACTGCGGGTAAAACTCTTGGCTATGCTTGTCACAGGCCTCTTTGCACACTTTATGAAAGTGTTTTGCGTCTTCTTCGAACAGGTAATAAGGGGTAAGGTCCTGACCTCCGCCAAACCACTGATCCACAATTTCACCGTTCGAATTATACATTTCAAAATAACGCCAGTTTGCATGCACAGTGGGAACCATGGGATTCGCAGGGTGCAGAACAAGACTCAACCCACAAGCAAAGAAGTTCGCTTCAGAAACCCCGAAATGCTGCTGCATGGTTTTGGGAAGTTCCCCATGTACCGCTGAGATATTGACACCACCTTTTTCAAAAACATTGCCATTGCTAATAACGCGAGTCTTTCCACCTCCACCCTCGCTTCGTTCCCAGAGATCTTCCTGAAAAGAGGCTTTTCCATCTAGTGCTTCCAGTTCTGAGGTAATTATGTCCTGAAGATCCTTGATATAGTTGTAAAACTTGTCTTTTAAGCTCATGGTTTAAGTAATTCTCTGGCTTGCTCTACCAGCATTTAATTTTCTAACAGTTGAAACAGAAGCTGCGGTCACCGAAAAGGGCAAGACCATAAGGACTCCCACAACAGGAATTAGCAACAGCAACAGAAATCCGGTACCATTTCCAATAGCAATACCCTTATTTTGTCTCACAAATTTGATGCTTTCTCGATAAGAGAAGTGCCGTTCAAGCGTATAGTCCATATTGCCAAAACCCGCATAGTAAGCTTGCAGTAGAAATAACAAGACCGTAGAAAATATATTAACAACAGGAATGAATTTGAGTAGCAAAAGAGGAATGGTAATAAGTAACTCCATGATGAGATTTCTCCCGTTTATGCGAACTCCTCGCCACAACTGTGCCATAAAACTGCTATTTCTGGAAGTGACATGGGAATTCCCCAGGAGATGCGATTCGATCTTTTCAGATACCGGGCTCATAAAGGGCGCCGACAAGGCCATAATAATATGCTTGAACAGGATCAGTCCAATTGCAATAATGATGACGGCGCTAATAATGGTTGAAAAAGTAGTAAATGCAGATTTACCCCAATCCCAGGACCAAACACCTGAGACCCAAACACCAATATCATCTGAAAATCCATAGGCACTGAATCCAATGATACTGGCTACTAGCACACTTATAATTATCGGGATTGAAAAGTACTTCCACAACCCGAGTCTGGAAATGAGTTCAATACTTCCTGCATAATCCTGAAGTCCTTTAAGCATGATATTCTTTTACAGCATCTATAAACGCCTTGGCATGATCAAGAGGAATATTGGGGAGGATTCCATGGCCTAAATTTACGATGTATTTGTCTTTTCCGAAGGCATCAATCATTTCTTTTACCATTTGTTTAATGGTGCCTGGAGGGGACAGTAATCGAGAGGGATCAAAATTTCCCTGCAATGTCACGTTTCCACCAGTTAATTTACGTGCCACCTTTGGTGCACAGGTCCAATCGATTCCCAGAGCAGAGGCATTGGAATGTGCCATTTCCTTTAATGCGAACCAACAGCCTTTGCCAAATGCAATTACTGGCGCATCTTCCTTCAATGCTTCGATGATCTGGTTAATGTACTTCCATGAAAATTCCTGATAATCCACAGGGGATAACATTCCTCCCCAGGAATCAAAAATTTGAACAGCATTGCAACCGGCTTCAACTTTGGCCCTTAGGTAGGAGATAGTGGTATCTGTTATTTTTTGCAGTAGTTCATGAGCTGCGACCGGATTGGTAAAACAAAATTGTTTAGCCTTATCAAAGTTTTTACTACCCTGACCCTGAACGCAATAACATAAAATGGTCCACGGAGAACCAGCAAACCCTATTAAAGGGATCTCATCATTCAATAATTCTTTGGTGGCTTTAATTGCCTCCATCACATAACCCAGGCTTTCCTTCACATCAGGTATAATGACATTAGACAGATCCTGTTTTGTACGAATGGGATTAGGTAGAAATGGACCAAAATTTGGTTTCATCTCTACCTCTATGTTCATGGCTTGTGGAATGACCAGAATGTCTGAGAACAGAATGGCAGCATCCATACCGTATCTTCTAATGGGCTGAATAGTGATTTCACTGGCCAGTTCCGGAGTCCTGCAACGCGTGAAGAAATCGTATTTTTCCTTTATGGCCATAAATTCCGGTAGATAACGCCCAGCCTGACGCATCATCCAAACAGGAGGGCGTTCGACCGTTTCTCCTTTTAATGCTTTTAAATATAAATCGTTTTTAATCATGATCACTTTTAACGAATGTCACCTAGCAATACGTTCTAGACTGTATTAATAACTAAGTGAATTTCATGTTTTAATAAACTTCACAGCAAAACCAGTTTTCAAAATATCCAAGGAACTCACCCTTGTTGCAAAAAGTGCCAATTAACAAGTTCAATGACACTCTCCACGGTTGGGACCTTCGCAACTTTTACCTGATCAAAAAATTTACGGGCCTGTTTAGCGGTGGTCTCACCAATACAAAAGGCAATACCTTGTGGCTGATTACACTCTATGAAACTGTCAACGGTCGAAGGGCTGTAAAACATGACACCCAATACAGGATGTTCTAATTTTTTCGAATTGTACTTTGTTTCGTAAGCAATCACTTCGTTTACTTCTATTTTGTGTTCATTGAGTGTATTAGAAAGGGTGTCCAGCCTAAGATCACTGCAAAAATAAGTGACTACATCCCCTTTTTTCAGATGATTGCATAAATATTCTGCTAAGGATGATGCATTTGCTTCCATATGGGTAACAGGACCAATTTTTGAGCTCACCAATCGTTTAGTGCGTCTACCAACACAGTAAATATTTTTAAAATCTAAATCCCTCGGATCAAAATTGTTTAGAAGGGATTCAACAGCATTTTTACTAGTAATGACCACATGTTCCAGAGTTTGTTTCACTTCTGATTTTAAGATCCTGTTTAAACTTATTTGAATGCCATCTTCACTGTGTGCCGTAATATCCTGATGGAAAAGGCTCTCCTGTCCCTGAGTGAGTTTTTTTGTAGAGTAGATGTTTGGAATCGCTTCTTTTCTTTGGGCCTGACCCATTAGGGTTTTTCCACCTCTATTGAAAATGAATTCTGAGCAAAATGAAGCTATATCCTCGTGTTTACCCAGCGGTTTTACTCTGGAGACTTCAATCTTTTTAGACCCATCATGGCTTAGTAATATACCTTGAAAGTGGACTTCATCGTTTTTGATCCTTGCCAGCGCACCAATGGGCGCAGTACAGCCACCTTCTAGTAATCTGAGAAATTCTCGTTCGATACCGGTGCAGATTTCAGTATCCTCATCATTGATCTCTGAACAAATGGACCTGACTTCTTCGTCATTTTCCAGTGCGGCCACCATGATGGCTCCCTGACCAGGTGCAGGAATCATCCAATCCAGATTAATACTGTTTTTCGGGGTAAGACCAAGTCTGCCAATACCGGCAGCGGCAAAAATTGCAGCATTCCAGTTGTTGTTTTTAAGTTTCTCAAGACGGGAGTTAACATTACCTCGCAGGTCCACCACTTGATGTGTTGAATAACGATTCAACCATTGTGCTTTACGCCTGAGGCTTCCAGTAGCAATGACAGCGTCTTTTGCAGACAAGAATTCTTCATTGTTTTTAAAGACCAGAGTGTCTTTGACATTTCCTCGTTTGAGCACAGCGGCCTGTACAATGCCCTTTGGTAAAGCTGTGGGAACGTCTTTTAAGGAATGCACAGCAATATCAATATCCTCATTGAGCAGCGCAATGTCCAACGTTTTTGTAAATATGCCTGTGATGCCTAGTTCGTATAAAGGCTTGTCAAGTACAATATCACCGGTTGATTTTATTGGTACCAGCTGCGTGTGATGACCTAGCGCTTGTAGTTGCGATTGTACAGTTTTTGCCTGCCACAGGGCCAATTGACTGTCTCTGGTGCCAATACGTATTATTTTAGACATCCTAAGTGGTTTCTTCTAGTTGGAAGATCTTTTTTATGAGCTCGAGGCTTTCATCAACAGTATTGCTATCTTCCTTAAGATGGTGAGCGAACTGATTGGTGATCTTTTGTATGATATTGGATGTCACTAATTCAGCCTGATCTTCATTGAAGTCAGGGTTCTTTTTTCGCTGGTGGTTTAATTCCGAAACCTTAAAGTCGTTAAGCTTGTGCTTAATAGCTTGTATAGTAGGAACTAATTTCAAAGTATCTAACCAGGTCATGAAGTCACCCATTACCTCTTCAATAATTGCTTCCGCTGCTGGAATGAAAGCCTTTCTCTTTTCCAGAGTGTCATCAGTCATTTTGGCTAGGTCGTCCATGTGCACCAAAGAAACGTTGGACAGATCCATGACATCTGTGTGCACATTTTTTGGCATGGATAAATCAAGAATCAACAAAGGTTGAGAAGATTTGATCATTGATTTCTGAATGGTAGGGTTTAAGGAGCCGGTCGCTACAATGAGAATATCAGATTTATTTATTTCTTCATGAAGATTATTATAGTCCTTAACGATTAAATTAAATTTTCCTGCAACTGCTTCAGC
>CAWZYX010000013.1:0-42105 GCA_963966315.1 uncultured Winogradskyella sp.
CTTCAAATTGTTCAGGATCTAAAGGTGCATTCCCCTTTTGCATGATTGAATCAAAAGAATCATAACCCATCTTGTTCATCATCGCATTCTTAGCAAAGTACTGAGGTGGGGGTGCGATACCGTCCAGGACCTCTTTAACAAATTCCTCTTTGGTCATATCAGCCCGCAGGGCATAATTGGTTTTTTTCTGGTTTCCCAGAGTATCTACAGTCTCTTTGCTCAGATTTTTACCACAGGCCGAGCCAGCTCCGTGAGCAGGATATACAATCACTTCATCAGCAAGTGGCATAATTTTTTCACGAAGGGAGTCATATAACATTGCTGCCAGATCTTCCTTGGTCAGGTCTGATTTGATGGCGAGGTCTGGTCTACCCACATCGCCTAAAAAGAGCGTGTCACCTGAAAAGATAGCGTGGTTGTTTCCGTCTTCATCTATAAGTAAATAGGTTGTAGATTCAAGTGTATGGCCTGGAGTATGCAAGACTTTTATCTTGACATTGCCCAATTCAAGGATCTCACCATCAGAGGCGGTATGAATTTCATAATCGGTAGTGGCACCCGGACCAAAAACGATGGTTGCTCCGGTTTTCTTGGCAAGATCAATATGTCCTGATACAAAATCGGCATGGAAGTGCGTTTCCAAAATGTATTTTATGGAGGCATTATCCTTTTCGGCTCTGTCAATATACTGCTGAGTTTCACGCAGTGGATCTATGATGGCAACTTCCCCATTAGATTCAATATAGTAGGCACCCTGTGCCAGACATCCTGTATATATTTGTTCTATTTTCATAACGTTTAGATTTGATTTACACAAAATTACAAAACAAAGGCGATCCATGTGTGACAATTGTCACATAGCATCAAAGTAGTTCCTTGTATAGTATATAAACGGCCATTACCAAGGTAAAATAGCCAAAGCCTTTTTTGAGTTTTTTGCCTGAAATAAATTTGGAGGTCCACACACCAAGGACGATTCCAATAATAGAAATGATGGTAAAGGTGATCAGAAATGGCCAGTCAATTTCCATATGGCTAAGGTCACCTAAGAAGCCAATCAGAGATTTAATAGCTATGATCAGCAAGGAGGTGCCTACTGCTTTTTTCATAGGAAGCTTGGCGAGCAGAACAAGGGCCGGAATAATCAAAAACCCTCCTCCTGCACCCACAATTCCTGTCAGTACACCAACCACGATCCCCTCAACGGCAATCATGGGGTAGTTATAAGTTGGCTCCTGCTCATTTTCTTCCGTTTTATTTTTTTTGGAACGAATCATTGAAAAACTTGCCAATATCATAATAATGGCAAAGAAGACCATTATAAATATGTCCTTTGTAATATCAAAATCTTCGATGGTAAAGACAACCTCCGGGATCATTGGTACCAGAAAGCGTCTTGTGACATAGACAGCAGAAAAGGCGGGTATGGAGAAGATGATGGCTGTTTTAAAGTCAATCAGTCCTTTTTTATAATTCTGAAAAGCGCCAATGATTGACGTTACCCCCACTACAAATAAAGAATAAGCAGTGGCTATAATGGGATTGAGTCCTATAAGGTAAACGAGAATAGGGACTGTTAAAATAGATCCGCCTCCACCAATAAGGCCTAGCACCAGCCCTACTATAAGGGCGCCTAAATATCCCAGGAGTTCAATTAGTTCCATCAATGAGGAAGTTTATCTTTTAGGACTCCGTAACAATAGGTACCTAGAATAGCAGCGGCAATAACGATGAGCATGGAAAAGACTCCGGTTCCAACCAAAATATACATGGGACCTGGACATGCACCTGCCAGAGCCCAGCCCAGTCCAAAAACAGAACCTCCAATAAGGTAACGAATATAGCCCCGATCCTTGAGCGGAACCCTTATATGATTACCCTGAATGTTTTTAAGGCTCATTTTTTTGGTTACAATTAGCACAATGGCACCTGTGATGACTGCGGTTCCAATGATCCCATACATGTGAAAGCTTTGAAACTTGAACATCTCAAAAATACGATACCAGGACACGGCTTCTGACTTGACCAAAACCATTCCAAAAAAGATTCCAACTGCAAGAAACTTAAGATACTTTCCCATAGCTAAAATAAAATTGGAAAGATGAGGTGAATCATAATAAGGCCTCCAATGAAAAAGCCGATCACCGCAATTAAGGAGGGCAGTTGTAAGCTACTGAGCCCCGTAATGGCGTGACCTGAGGTACATCCGCCAGCATAGCGCGTTCCAAAGCCAACCAGGAATCCGCCAATAAGAAGAATCAATATTCCCTTAATACTAAATACAGCCTCCCAGGAAAACAATTCGGGGGGCAACAGACTTTTACCCGTGTTTTCAAACCCGAGGGAATTGAGGTCTTTGACGGTTGCTTCGCTCAAAGCAATATCCGTAGGTACTGATAAGTGAAAATGAGCAATATAGCCACCAATAACAGCACCCAGAACCACAAATAGATTCCATTTTTGAGATTGCCAGTCAAAATTAAAGAAAGGAACCTTTTTTCCGGCACCTCCGATAGCGCACATTGTGCGCAGGTTTGACGACATCCCAAACGTACGTCCAAAGTACAAAAGTAAAAACATTACCAAAGCAATACACGGACCAGAAACATACCATGGCCAGGGTTGCATAATGACATCCATAGCTTATTTTGTTTGCAAAATTAAAATTGAATAATTGATTGTAAGTAACAATGGTTACACATATTCGAGTACCGTAATTTTATTACGCCCCAGTTTTATTTTATCCTCTTTTTCCAATTGTTTTAGAAGGCGAGAAACAACGACCCTTGAGGTGTTGAGATCCTTAGCAATATTTTGATGTGTTAGGTTTAATACCTCAGACGCAGTCAATTTTACCTGATCGGTCAGATACTTGTAAAGCCGTTCATCCATTTTCAGAAATGCCAGCGTATCGATTGTTTCAAGCATCTCATTGAATCGAACCTGATAGGATTGGAGGATAAACATACGCCAGCTTTCATCATTGTTGAACCAGTCTGCCATTTCTTCTACAGGTATCATCACGACCTGCGTATCGCTATCGGCTATGGCCCTTATCTTACTCACAGATTTTGCCATACAACAGGTAAGTGACATGGCACAGGTGTCTCCGGACTCGAGCACATACAATAAGAGGTCATTTCCATCTTCGTCTTCCCGCATCACTTTTACATTTCCTGTGAGGAGTAAAGGCACAGCGGCCAGGTCCTGACCAACATCAATGATAATTTCATTTTTTTTAAAGGAGCGAATCTGCGCCACCTGACTCATTTTGTCGATTAGAGTGTCATCTAAAACATAGCTGAAGGCAGTGAGTTGTTCTTTTGAAATCATGTTCAAAAATAAGGAAAAGCATTATTTTAATAACTATTAAATTTGGAAGGGATTTAATAAAAGTCCTATATTTGCAGCCACAAAAAAAAGGCCTCGTGGCGCAACTGAATAGCGCATCTGATTACGGCTCAGAAGGTTGCAGGTTTGAATCCTGCCGAGGTCACCAATATAAAAGGGTAAAGTGCTTATAATTAGTAATTTATCCTTTTTTTTATTTCTTGATTGAATTAGTTGTAACGCGAATTGTACCGTAAATGGTATTATGTTTCTTTAGGATATAAACATATTTGTTTATTAAATCACGAATACTAATTGACATTTTTTTGATTTTTAAATTTAACTATAAAGGTTTTACTGGTAGATTTAATTGGTTATAACTTAAATAAATCAATCATAATTGCTTACAGTTGAACAAACGAAAGTCAAAAAATCTCAAAAAGTTTCAATCAAAAGTAAACCTGTGACCCCCACCCCCAGAAATTAGAATGGTTTTCCTTTTTGGTTTTTTTGCCCAAAAAGAGTCACTGTCCCTGAAGAGGCGTGTTGGGACAACTTTTTATCAATACGTTTAAATTTGAAGCTCATTAAGCTCTTTTTAAGTATAACCTCTGACAAGTACCCTTACTTGTAAATAGTACTTTCCAGTTTTAAGGTTTTTCTTTTTTTCAAATTTAAGATGACTGACTTCTCCAAATCGAGTCTTTTGTTCAATTGTATGAACTAGTTTAATTAAGGAATTGTATGGACCTTCAACCGTAAATTCATAAGTATTCACAACATGGGAATCTTGAACAACCACATGAGGCTTCTTAAACTCTACTATTTTGAGGCTATGTTCGTCTGCATATTCATTGAGTTTGTTTAAAATGTTGTTCTCATATGAGGTCGCTTTGATTCTATGTTTTTCTAAAATAGAGTCAAGATAGATCTTCTTCTTTTTAAGTAGGGTCAACTGCTGTGGAATATCAGCACTACCAATAGATGAATTTTGCAATTGAAGATAGCTATTTCTTGCTTCAAGAGTTTTCTTAATCGCAAATTCATAGGCTAGTAAAATCACTAAAATTAAACTGGCTATCACTAATTTATTTTTATTCTTTGGAGTCATTGTAAACATTAATTTGAATTGAAAACACAGAACTACTGAGGGTTTCATCTTCAAAGGACAGGATCCTAACGCTTTCAGTCCAGCTGAAATCCTCCAGTTGTTGCAGCCATCTGGAAAAAGCCTCAGAGTCTCTGGTATTACCGGTAATTACAATAAGATCCTCCTTAAGTATTATGGGTTTATTGTCTTTGATCTTCTTTGCAAGAGGTTGGTAGTTGAACTCAGATAGTAGGATTGATTCTGGCGTAATATTAATAATTTCATCTGCATACATGGAACTTTGGGTTGATTCCTTAGAGACAATTATTTGTGCTAACTGTTCCGATTCATTTATCTCGTTTTTTAAGTCCAACAATACTTGTTTGGAGAGATCAGTTGTTTGATTGAACTCAGAAAGTTTAGTAGTTCCAGAATAGTAATGATTAAAGAGTAAAAAATTAATCAGTAGTATAATAAACAAGGTTCCTAAACTATACTTGAGAAACCTTGGTGCAAAGTACTTTTCTTTTAATGATTTTCTAAGGCCTTCGTTTAGATCGCCAAGATTTGTGAGCACTTGATCATTAGCAGCTACTTTCTCGATTACACTAGAAAAACCTACGATAGCTCTTGAGCTAACCTCTAAGCCCTCTATTTTATATACTGCGGGTTGATCTAGGATGTTTGCGTTTAGATTCATTATTTTATTTATGCCAAATCTCACCTGATGAGTTGAGGTCGAAACCAGAAGATTGGATATGAAAGGTGTAAGGTGGCAAAGGCTGAGACAAGACAAAGAAATACTACTAACATCAAGGTCTAGTGAAGCTATAAGCTCATCAACGTATTCTTTTCTAGCAAGGGCGATAAATGATTCTGTAGTTTGAGAAACAATTGAATAATAGAAGTCATTGATATTAAGATTTGGGAATCCTAACTGAATAATACCCTCCGAGGAATTTACGTCAGTATCTAACTGCTTAAGAAGTATAGAGGAGGTGTTTATTATTAAGTGTACTGCCTCCTGTTTTGGTATATGTCTTTTTATCTCTTTAAGGTCCTTGGTGCTTTGCTCATGAATTATGTTTAGTTCACCTTTATTCTGTGCAATCCCTAATAGATGATATTGTTGATTTGAATCGTTCGAGCATACCTCCAAAGTGTAGAATCTCTTTTTTATGTGAAAATATGATAGCAATCTATTCATTGTTAATAAATGATCGTAGGTTTTATGAACACCGTTAATTTGCTTTTCCTTCCTTCCCTTACTTGTTTACTAAACAACCATTGTATCACCGGTACTCTGGCCAAAAAGGGAACACCCGATGCTTTTTTACTTGAAAAAATCTCCTCAAGACCACCAAGAACTGCTATGTCTTGATCTTTCATTCTTACAACAGAAGAGAAATTCCTTGAATTGACGTCTGGTGGTGCATCTTCGTCAATTCTATTTCCAAAAGAAGATTGCAACACGTTAATGTTTAAAATCACCTGTTTATCACCTGTAACAAATGGTTCAATGTCCAAACCTAGTTTAGCATCTATGGGGAAATAATTCTTAATTTCTGAGGTTTGAGGATTGTCTGTGCCAATGATATTTCGCTGAACTACTGCATAATAAGATGTTTGACCGTTAGAGAAGGACGCCCTATGCCCGTTGAGTGTGGCTAGCTTTGGAGTGGATTTTATCTTTAGATTTCCATTAGCTTCCATGGCTTTTACGGTAGCAAAGAAGTTGGGCACAACCTGACCAAAATTAAAAACCGAAACAGTGCTAAAACCATTGATTATTTTATTAATCGTCTGAGCTCCGATGGTGAGGTCTGTTGTTGGATAAAGATTGCCCTGAGTTGGTTTCGGCTCTGTTGCTAACCCCCATTCTACTCCAAACTCTGTATTGTTGTTGGTTTGAGCTTCAACTATCATAACTTCGATGAGTATCACAGGTATGGCTTTGTCAATAGATGCTAAAAAAGACTTTAAATACTCTATCTCTGCCCCGGTACCTGTAACGTATAGGCTATTAAGTTCTACGTCAAGCTTGCAACTTAATGATCCCATTACTTGTTTTGGAATAAGATCTAGAATGGTTTGAGGTTGTTCCTGAACCATCCTCCCAGAACTGTTGTTACCACTGTAATTCCTATTTGGTGGGGGTTGTACGTTAGAATTGTTGAAGCCCGGGTTGAGCTGACTGGTGAAAGTCTGTTGTGCAGTTCTAAAATTCTCTCTCATTTCTGTGCTCTGTGAATAGGCTTCATTACTAGTAAGGTCACCAACAGATCTGTGCTTTAAAGTAATTATCTCCACCTTTCTTACACTGAGCTGTTGCTTGGTTCCGAAGTAGTATATACCGTTTTCTTTTTTAAATGTAAACTCCTGACTGGGCACCGTTGAACCATTATCGCCATTTGAGGTTTTGTTTAATTGCTGACCCGATAAGGTGTTTTGGGGTTCAAATATTTTAATTAATAGTTCGTCGAAGCTGATGTTTGAAGTTTTTAGCGTTATTCTTCCAGCTTGATCTAATGGTGAAGCAATAAAAAAATTGAGTTCTAAAGAAGCCGCAATGCCTTCAACTATTGACTTAATGGGCGTATTATTAAAGTCAACTTCAAGAATTTTATTTTGTACATCAAGAATTTTAAAACTTAAGTTTCTTCCGGCATTAGACCTAAAGGTACTTTGTTCATTTTGATCCTGTATAAATTGATCAAATATGTAGAACCCATCATCAGAGATTGTTAACCTAAGATTATTGGACAGGGCAAGCTTTTCCAAAGCAGAATCAAAATTCACTTCTTTAATATATGAAGTGAGAAGAAGGTTTTCAATTTTTGGATCAAATACCAGGTTTTTTGCTGATTCATCCATAATCGCTTTAAAAACCTTAAATAAATTATTCTCTTTCAGATCTAAACTCAGTTTATCTGTTGAAGGCATATAAACAACCTGAAATGGATAGGTCTGATCCTCTACCTCTTCCCTAAATGGTTTGATAGAGATAATTGTATCCGTAAACTCAATGGTTAAACTAAACTCCTTACACAAAAACACCAGGACTTCAATGATGGTAACATCCGAAAAGTTATTATTGATATTAATTTTACTTAGCTCAGAGTCTACATTGATATTGACCTTATGAACGCTAGAAATTCCTAAAAGAAAATTAGAAAGGTTTATGCTATTGAGAGCTAAGTCTGTATCTATTTTGTCATTGAAGGCTGGAATTTTAACGGCTAGAGAATCCAAATTTTCCTTAATAACCTCAAAGCGATTTAAATTTTCCTGAGCCCCGCACCACATCATAAAGCAAAAAGACAACAAAGTAATGAGCCATATTTTTTTAGAACATTTTATGTATGTACCTGCGATCATCCTATTCTACAATTAAGGAATACACCTCATCTACTGAGGTCAAACCCTCCTTAATAAGTCTTAGAGCATTTGATTTAAGTGTATCGATATTCTTCTCTTGGAGTATGCCATCTATTTGAAGCTTATTAGCCCTTATAAGCTCTATGAGATCTTTTGAAATCGGTATAATTTCATATACAGCTTTGCGTCCTTGATAACCAGAAAAGTGACACTTAGGACAGCCCACAGCTCTATAAGATACAGGGATAAGCTTTTTAAGTGAAGGCTCGATTTCTAAATCTTCAGTGTCTACTTTTTGTTTACAATGAATACATAGTAGTCTCACTAGACGCTGTGCAATGCTGATATTTAGGGTACTGGCGATTAAAAACGCAGGAACTCCCATATCGATAAGTCTAGAAATTGTTGCCCAGGCAGAATTTGTGTGAATAGTGGACAAGACTAAATGACCTGTCAAAGACGCTCTTATGGCCATATTAGCTGTTTCCGGATCTCTGATTTCACCTACCATAATTACATCCGGATCCTGTCTTAAAAACGTTTTTAAAGTGCTTGTAAAGTCAAGACCTATACTCTCTTTAAGTTGTACCTGATTAATACCATCAAGAGTGTATTCAATGGGATCTTCAATAGTGAGAATATTAGAACTTTCGCCGTTTAGCAATTTCAAAGTAGCATAAAGCGTGGTGGTTTTACCAGAACCCGTGGGACCAGAAATAAGAATTATTCCATTTGGTTTTTTTATGGCTTCCTTATAGGTTTTTAGTTCATAGGAAGAAAACCCCAGATCCTCCAGATCCAGTTGGTTAGCATCCTTATTAAGGATTCTCAAGACAAGTTTCTCTCCATATAGTGTAGGTAGCGAAGAGACCCTAATATCAAATTCACCCTGTTGGTTTTTAATCGTAATTCGTCCGTCTTGCGGTAATCTTTTTTCAGAAATATCCAACCCGGACTTAATCTTTAGCTTGTTGATTATCACTAAGTATTCATTTTTTGAGATGATAAAGTATTCTTTTAATCTACCATCTAATCGCAGTCGAATACGACAGCGGTTTTCATAAATTTCAAAGTGGATATCACTACTGCCAATGGATTTAGCCGTGCTCAATAGCTTGTCTAGAAAATCATTGGAATAATTTAATGTTGAAACTTGATTTGAGTTTTTTATCCTATAATTGGTGGCCAAATAATTTTTTATATGATCCTTGGATTCAAATTGGAGATCAACTTTTGTACCTAGAATTATTTCTAATTCCTTACCAAATGAGGAGCTAGTATCATTTGACTTTAATACTAACTTTCCTTCCTCTACTGCGATTGGAACGACCTGATATTCATACGCCTGTTCTGAGCTTAGTAGCTGTTTAACATTAGTAGAAAGTGTATAGGATTCTTTTGTTAAATTCATAAAGCGTAAATATGATTTATAATCCCAGTCCAATGTGCCACATAGACCAAACAGAAAAAAGCACTTAGATAACCTGCTAGAGGGATTGTCTCATGAGTTTGAGCTCTGCTTAAGGTTTGATGAATCAACAAACAAAACAGCAAACCGGATACTAATAAAATGAGGAAACTCATTGGAGCAAATGAAAAAGAGAGAGCAACCAAGAACAAAACATCGCCCAAACCCATGACTTCAAAAAAAGCAGATTTATACCTTAGTTTGAAATATACGTACAGTATCATCAGCATTATTGAACACAAAATGAGATTTGAAGCTACTGAAAATGCATATATCTCAATAATCGTATTAGAGGCAAATAGAAAACCGGCAGCGATTAAGAACAAAGGGAATAAAAACCAGTAGACCATTCGCTCCTTGTAGTCTTGAATGAGAATGGCTAAAAGAGATATAATTAGAATACATTTAATCAAAATCATTAATCCTTCGTGATTTGTTTAGGGACTCCATTTTCGTCAATTTCCCATACATTTAATATTCCATCCCCATCAAAATCGGTCACTGCGATGGCTCTTGCTTTAAAGCTGGTAGCGTCTGCTGAAATAAGCTCATATGAGTAATTAGCTGATCCGTTTTCCTTGACTGTTTTAGGGGCTTCAAAATCTAATTCTGACAGATCATTGCTATACTTAGAATAGAGAAAGCGGTGCGAGGTTTGGTTGTTGTAGATGTACTTGAGTTGTATTTGGGCTTCTATACTTTTAGCCTTGACGACCAGAGGCATCAAGTTGGGCAAGGCAATTAGCATAAATACACCAATAATGAGCAGCACCACCAGTACTTCCTGTAAGTTGAATGCCCTTAATTTTCTTGTTTTTATTTGCATGATGCGAACTTTATATAAACCCAAGTTCTTCGGCCCTAAGAACAAGGTTCCTATCGTCCCCGTCCTCTACACCAAAAAGCTCTTTAAGGTGTCTTTTTCTAAGTTCTATAGCACTTTTGGAAAGCGGTAAAATTTCTGTAAGATGCTTTAGCTTGGCCCCTCTAGACAATTGATAGAGCATTTGTCTATCTATTTTATCAAGTGTAAAATCGATACTGATATGCTTTCTCATAAGTTTTAAAATTCCTTTACTGTAAAAAGGAGGGTCTACTAAGACACATTCTATCGCTTCTCTTAATCTGTTTTGGTTAATGTCGTGCTTGATCACAAGACCTTCCGGATTCAATGTTTTTAGTACATTGTTTAGTCTGTAGTTACTGCGTTGTGTAGTGAAGGCAATTACTTTAGCTTGGGGAAAATACTTTCTTACTTCCAAACCAAAGTCTTCACCACTTAAAATCGATTTGTCAGAGGAGGGTTGAATGCCTATATCAATCAAAACCAATTCAATAGGTGTGGTCCTTATTCCTCTCTGAACTTCATATAATGCATTATCCACATTAAGAGAAGTGATGATTTTGAATTGATGCTGAGATGAATTTGAAATGTCTTCTAAAGTTCGTTTCATATTCTCGGCCATCAGGGGTTCATCCTCAACTATGAGTGTTTTGATTTCCACCATTTAGTTTGCTGATTATAAGGTATGTATCAAAGACAGTTAATTCAACTAACCGATGTCATAAAACTAGAAATCGTATCCCTTATAAGACTGTGTACTTAGCTTAGAAAATGTAGGCAAATAGCTTAATTTATTTTGAGATTAGGCTAAGTATTGAATAAGTTTCGAATGAAAAGAGTGCTTTAGTTTAAAGAAAACCGAGTTCCTCAGCTTTAATAATTAAGTCTCGATCGTCGCCACCGTCTATTTCAAAATGAAGTTTTAACCTACGTTTTCTAAGTTCAATAGCACTTTTAGATAAAGGAAGTGTTTCGCAGAGATGACGAAGTTTTGCACCCTTAGAGATGTGGTGTAGAAGTTTTCGGTCCAGTTGATCTAAAGAATAATCAATTAGTATTTGCTTTCTCATTAATTGGAGTACGCCAGAACTATAATATGGAGTGTCATTTAAGACGGCTTTAAAGGCTGATTTTAAGATTTTAAAGTCAATTTCGCTTTTGATCAGAAGACCAATTGGGTTAAGGGACTTTAGAATGTTATTAATCCTGTAATTGCTATTAAGTGAGGTGATTACAATTATTTTACTAGACGGAAAATTCTTTCTAATGAGCAATCCCAAATCTTCGCCTGATAAATATTGGCCATCTGAAGATGGGTTCAAGTTGATATCTAATAAAATCAGATCCAGTGGGGTGTCATGCTTTCCTTTATGGAGATGATTTAGAGCGTCATCACAGGAATAAGATTTAATGATGTTATACTTGATGGGAAAGCATTCCTTTTCAACAGCAGCAAGACACCTGCAGTATCCATCAATAGCCATAGGTTCATCCTCGATTATTAAACAATTCAATGTTTTTAAAGTATTTATCAACTTTTCTTATACAAATAGTAAAATACTAAATACTAGGGTTTTAGACCAGTATTTCTAAGCTAATTGAATAGTTTTAGGTGTTAGGAGGAATGTAAATTTACCTTCAAATATTTACTATTCAAAATTTCTTTTGCTAAAGAATTATTAGACGAATGAGGTATGGATAGACTAACTCAAAAACCTTTTTACAAATGAAAAACCATTGGATTGCATTTTACCTGATCGTTTTATTCTCGGTTCCTGAAGCAGCATTTTCACAGGATTTACCAGATGTTATTCCTCCTTCACCTGAGGCTGCCTCTTTTGGAAAATTTTCTGAGGTGCCCGTTTCCCACTTTACAGGTGTCCCTAATATTTCGGTGCCCATTACTACCGTTTCTGTAGGTGAAAAAACGATACCTATTAGTATCGACTACCATGCTAGAGGTATTCAGGTACATGAAATTGCTTCTAGAGTTGGTATGGGCTGGACTCTTAGAGCTGGTGGAGCAGTTATTAGAAAAACAATGAGTAGACCAGATGATTCATCAGTTGATGGATTTATAGGAAACTATTTAACAAATGCTCTAGCAAATCAAACTTTTTTTACAAACTCACAAACCAGGGCGAACCTAGTAAATACAAATGCGAGTAACAATGGTGGGAGCTCGGGGAATCCAGACATAGACTGGTTTCCTGATAAATACACGATTCAAGCTCCTGGGCTAAGCGCCAGTTTTATATTAGATTATAATGATTGGAATAGCCCTTTAATTCAAAAAAAACAGAATTTAAAAATTCAATATGGCCCATTGGGAAATGAAGCCTTCGGAGCGCAGTTTATAATCACAGATTCCGAAGGATATAATTATTACTTTGGAAAATCGAAGGATGGTTCACGCAGTGCTGGCGATTTTGAGCAGGTACTAGGAAATTTCACTTTTCCACAGCAGGGCAGTTATAGTTCAACTGTTCCTAACATGGTGGAAGACCTCATTAATGCTTGGAAATTAATGGACATTGAAAGTCCAGACGGTGAATTGCTGAGCTTTTATTATAACTCAGAAACAACCCAATTTTACAGGCGATCTTATGATGACCAAATACAGGATCCAGTTTATGGAAACACCTTGGCTAGTTTCGTTTCTCATGTCCAAAGCACCCAGTACCAACTAGAAAAAATTGTACATAGTGGAGGAGAGATTTTATTTGATAGAATCTTCTCGTCTGAAAGGCAAGACTTGAATGGTGGATATCCTTTGGATAAAATAATAATTAAGGATATCAATGATAATGATATTAAAACGTTCGACTTGTTCCAGAGTTACAGAACTGCGCTTATTGACAACAATATTAACTCTAATTTAAAAGTGCTAGAACCTGAGGCTGCCAAAAGATTATTTCTTGATTCGATAGTGGAAGTAGGAAGCTCCAACGGGACAAAGCCTCCCTTTAAGTTTCAATATAATTCTCAGCAAATACCGCATCGTTTCTCGAACTCTCAAGATTATTGGGGAATGTATAATGCAGCAAGCAATGGTGAATACCTAACATTTTTTGATTATGGAATTACAGCTGTTAATCGAGCTGTAGACACAGTTAAATCTAGTGCGGGGATACTTGAAAAAATCACCTATCCAACTGGAGGGTACTCTAAGTTCCAATATGAACATAATAAGGGGTTACTTGGTCCAGAGTATCAGAATGTAGTTATTCCAAATGTTAACCCTATAGAAGCTAAAGCAGTAGGGCTCGGGTCGTTACAATTTCAACTCCCAGAATATTACAACGGAAGCGTTTATTCTGTAGATTTTACCATAGATGGACTTGTGGGTACTCCTACATTCAGTATATGGTTTCAAGATCCTTCAAATTGTAATAGCAACTATTTTGTAAATGGTTGTGATTTCAGAGTTTATATCTATGGCAACAATAACATATATGAATTATTTATGGGGAATGGCATATTTCCTGCACTTACTAATGGATCCTACACGTTAGTGGTAGAGCCGCAGTCTCCTGGTCATAATCCGATGACAAACCCTAATGATCATTTTGGAGTAAATATTTCTTGGGAGGAAGCAGTAGGTACTTCAAATATTTTATACGCTTCAGGTAAAAGGATAAAGCGAATTGAGAATTACACTGGAGAAAACTTTTTAAGTTCATATAAAGAATATGATTATACTTCTTACGATAATAATTCTACATCAGGGCATATTCTTGGGTTATCAATGTTTCATTCCTTAAGCCCCTCTCAAATTCCCGGAGTTCAAACCTTAGAGTTTAAAGGGGCCATGCCAGGAGGGCCTTTTTCGACCTATCAAGGCAATACAATAGGTTATTCAAGGGTGATTGAATATTTTGGAGACCACAATAACAATCATGGTAAGACGGAATACAGATTTACCACATATCGCGATACCGGAGATTACGTCAGTTATCCTTACCACCCTCCAACCGATAATGAGTGGTTAAGAGGGATGCCGCTTGAAATCTTGTATTACAAACGAAAATCTGATAATACATATTCAATTGTTAAAGATGTTGAAAACCGATACACCTATGCAGGAAACACTGCACCTTTGATATTTCAACCCAAGCCGGCACGCAAGTTATTGTCCCAAAACCTGAGTGTCTATCAGAATCCAAATCTTGAAACGGAAGGATTACCTTATCTCAATTCAGACACTGCTTTCAGGCTCCCTTTAGTACAATTGTTTTTGTCAGATCCCTATACGACTCAAGGGGTTGAGTTGAATTATAAAACATTTCATTTCACAGGAGGAGCCTTTGATACCATCGAAACTACAGAAACACTCTATGATGAAAATGAAAACCCTGCTTTAGTAACCACAAAAGAAACAGAGTTTAATTACGCCAATCACTATAAACCTGTAAATATCATTACCAGCACAAGTGACGGTAAGTCGATGATACAGAAATATAAATATCCTCAAGATGATCAAACATCCTTTGCCGCATTGAATGCTGCTCACATATTCAAACCCGTAGAAGTTTCTACCTATATGGATCAGGATAACGATAAATATCCAGATACCAATGAGCGGTTGAGTATTACGCAAACAGAATATGGAGCATCAGGACAACCTCTAAAGCCCTCAAAAATGAAAGTAGGAAAAGGAACGAATAACAATGATATTGAGGAGCGTATTGAATTTATCAAATACGACGACAGAGGTAACCTGTTACAGGCACGTAAATCCGATGGAACAAATATTACTTACATCTATGGGTATAACAAAACCTTACCAATTGCTAAAATTGAAAATGCAACCTATTCTCAAGTTTCTAGTCAAGTGTCAAACTTGCAAAACAAGTCTAATTTGGATGATGACCGATGCAGGGATAGTGGAAGCTGTGATGAGAAAAATTTAAGAACCGCTTTAAACAACTTGCGGAACTCCCTTCCAAATGCAATGGTAACCACTTTCACCTATGATCCTTTAATTGGTGTAACGAGTATGACCGACCCAAGAGGTATGATTGTTTATTATGAATACGATGAATTTGGCCGGCTTTCCCAGACACTTGATGAAGATGGTAAAATTCTAACAGAAACTGAATATCAATACGGTCAGTAAGAGCACTAATCCTTCAATAAAAAAACAATTATTATGAAGACAAGTAACAACTATGTCAAACAGCTGCTATACGCTTGTTTGATCTTAATGGGGATGGTGTCTTACAGCCAAAGCCCAAACATTCAATGGACGGCAATAAGTAATTCTGCTACGGTTGATGCCGTTGATGTGCAGGTTAACTCAGATTTAAGTCGAAATGGTTCTCAACTAGTTTGGTCACAGAATGGTGGTCAAACTACTATAGAAGACATATTTATAATTACGGCCATAAAAGGTGAATGGGATGCTAATACCATGCAGGGAAATATTGAATATGACATTCTTTCAGATGGAGAGCAAGGTACGTTTAAGATCATGGGAGACGGCCAGTCAATTACCATGGTCCTCGAGCTGTCAAACGAGCAATCTGAAGGCTCTACTTATGTGTTTTATATCAACTCCTTCACCATAAATTAAGATATTATGATAACCAATTGTTTAAATATAAAATTAAGAATTACAGCAAGTACGGTCTTGTTTTTATTTGGATTAGTCTTGAGTGCACAATCCATAACAGGCCCAACGACGGTGCAGGCAAATACCTCCGCGACCTATACTTATGATAGTGGCGTATTATACAGAAAATCTTCTTGGAATGTAGGTGGTGGTGTTGTAACGTCCAGCTCCTCCTCAGGAACCGAGTATTCGGTAACAGTCTTATGGAACTCAGGCTTTCCCACAGGCAATATTACCTTTCTAAATAGCACGACGACTATCTCTAATTTATCCGTTTCTATAATAAGTGCTCCACCACAAGGAGTTGGCACGCCTTTTATCAACTCTGTAAGGACAACCGTAACCAGAGAGGCAACAACCAATGTCTCCTCGCTATCTAACAGTCAAAAAATAGAAAGTGTTGCCTATATTGATGGGTTAGGGCGTCCAATTCAACAAGTCGCCATTCGGGCGGGAGCTAATAATCAAGATATTATCTCCCACATTGACTATGACTCCTATGGCAGACAAGTAAAAGAATATCTGCCCTATAGTTCATCCTCAAATATTGGCACTTATCGCCCCTCAGCGCAAGATGACACCCATTCTTTTTACGATACTAGCAAATACAATGAAGATTTTCCAGGGATGACGATCAGTAACATAAATCCTTATTCTGAGAAACAGTTTGACAATTCACCTTTGAACAGAATAGAGAAACAAGCCGCACCTGGATACGATTGGCGCATGGGAGGGGGGCACGAAATACAAATAGTATACGATTACAATGCAAATTATGAGGTGAGAAAGTACAAAGTAAATTTAAGTAAATCTGTATCTGGTTCTTCCATCACTTATAATCCCTCCTTGGTCTCTGATGGTTACTATGCTTTTAACCAACTAACCAAAACAATTACAAAGGATGAAAATTGGACCTCTGGAAATAATCACACCACTCAAGAATTTAAGGACAAACAGGGGCGCGTAGTTTTAAAAAGAACCTACAACAACAATAGTAGTCATGACACCTTTTATGTATATGATGATTACGGGAACCTTAGCTATGTCATCCCTCCTAAGGCGGAAGGCCAAGGATCGGTCAGTGGCACCGAATTAAGTGAATTATGCTATCAATACAAATACGATGACCGAAATCGTTTGGTTGAAAAGAAGATCCCTGGTAAGGATTGGGAACATATCGTCTATAATAGTCTCGATCAACCAGTTTTAACTCAGGACGGTAATATGCGAGCCTTTTCAACGGACAGGTGGTTGTTTACAAAATATGATATATTCGGAAGAGTAGCCTATACAGGAATGAGTCAGTCCAACAGTACAAGAAGTTCAATTCAGAGTGCAGTCAATGGTTTAGGTACAATGCATGTTTCAAAGCAAAGTACTAGCACAACAATTGACGGAACGAACATTTTCTACAATAATGGTGCTTATCCTACTTCTGGAATCGTTGATATTCTATCAATAAACTATTATGACAACTACACTTTTGATAAGGTTAATGGAAATTCTGAAACCTCTTATGGCATAACTCCAATCACTAATGCTAAAGGTTTAGCAACTGGAGGTAAGGTTAGGATTTTAGGCACAAACGATTGGATTACAACAGTTACCTATTACGATGACAAATCAAGACCCATTTATGTGTATTCTCATAATAGTTATTTGGGAACCACAGACAAGGTTAAGACCAAATATGGATTTGACGGTAGAGTCCTCGAGACCACTGCTACTCATGCAAGAACTGGAAAAAGCACCATTACTATAGTTGATTACTTTGAGTATGACCACATGAATAGAATGACAAAACATCGTCAAAGTGTTAACGGTGGATCTCAGGAGGTAATCGCCCAAAACACTTATGACGATCTCGGTCAACTTATCCAAAAAGGTGTTGGTGGCCGTACAACACAAGGTAGATTACAGACTGTAGATTATAAATACAATATCAGAGGCTGGCTCAAACAGATTAATAATCCCAGTTCTTTAGGGGGTGATTTATTCGCCTTTAGAATTGATTATAACAATCCGTCAACAGCAACACCTTTATATAATGGGAACATCAGTAGTACAACATGGAAAACAAATAATTCCGACAATTCCACTAAGTTTTATAACTACACCTATGATCATTTAAATAGAATCACTAGTGCTATTGACAATACGGGAAAATATAACTTAGTATCTGTGAGTTATGATAAAAATGGTAATATTGAGAATCTACATCGAAAAGGTCCAGTAAATTCTAGTGCCACATCATTTGGTAGTATGGATAATCTCACTTACTACTATGAAACAAGTTCAAATAAGCTCAGAAAAGTGGTGGATAATTTATCTAATGATCAATACGGGTTCAAGGATGACGCAGTTAATTATGCTTCGGATCATTCCAATGATTATAGCTACGACGAAAACGGTAATATTGTTAAGGATGAAAATAAAGGGATTTCATCTATAAGTTACAATCATTTAAACTTACCTACGAGTGTATCGATAAACGGTACAAGTGGTAATGGCACCATTTCTTATATTTACGATGCTACTGGTATAAAGATTAAAAAAACAGTGAGCACTGGAGGTAACACAGAGTATGCTGGGAATTTTATTTACGAGAGTGGCAACTTAAAATTCTTCTCCCAACCTGAAGGATATGTAGAGCCCGATGGAAGCGGTTTTGATTATGTTTATCAATACAAAGATCATCTAGGAAATATAAGATTGACTTATGGAGATAACAATCATAATGGATCCATTGTTACATCAGAAATAATCGAAGAAAACAACTACTATCCTTTTGGACTCAAGCACAAAGGGTATAATAGCAACGTGTCTTCTAATGCGAATAGTGCTGCGAGTAAGTATAAGTTTGGTGGTAAGGAATATCAAGAAGAACTTGGTTTGGATTGGTATGACGTCTCTGCTCGTAATTATGACCCTGCATTAGGAAGATGGATGAATTTAGACCCGCTTGCGGAATTAATGCGAAGACATTCACCATATAATTATGCTTTTGATAATCCAATTTTCTTTATTGATCCAGATGGCATGGCCCCAATGGGTGGTGATCCATGGTATAAAAGAATTTATAATAGTGTCAAAAGGGAATTTTCAAGAGATAGGTCATCTGAATTCACAACTTTCAGAAAAGATGTTCAAAAAGCCGTAAATAAAATGAGAGGATTATTTAAAAAGGGCAATGTACCTACTCCAGAGAAGGAAATCACAGATCAAGGAGGAGTATCTTTAGTTGATGACTCGGGAAAACCTTCTGGACCTCAAGATCAATCTGCACTTTCCACTTCAGGAGAATCTATCGAGGAATTTAATATGGAAGGTGTTATGGTTGCTGCGAATTATGCTAAAATAGGAAAAGATAAGACTGTGGGTGATGGTAAAACTAATGCAAAACAAAAGTTAAGTAAATCAGATAAAAATATAGCCAATCATCTCAAAGACGGCAACGACGCTGGAGAAGATCTTGTAAATCGAGTAGAAGGTGCCGGGAATATTGTAGATTTGTTTGATAGCGGTGGAGAAGGAAGTAAGCAAGCTTATGGAATTGTAGTTCGGTATAGCTCTGATTCAGAAGGTAATGTTACTACAACGAGAGACACTATACCTTATAGTACCCATGGATTAAATTCTACTTACTCTCTCAAGCCATTACCTAAAGGATCAAAAAAAGATAGTTTGAAAATAATAGATATAAATTTGTAAGAAAATCAATTGTCCCATGAAGAAAATAGTAACTTTATTTTTGATTTTAGTATGTTGTCTTTCATGTAAGAAAGAGTCCCAAAAACTTGTCCAAATTACCGGAAAACAAGCAGATACTATAATATTAGGTATGTCTGAATCTGGGGTTAAAACAAAAACCATTTATTATCCGTCTATGAAAGTAGATAGTTTTAACCTTAGAGCTTATTATGAAGACGGTGTATTAAAAGATTCTTGTTACATATCAAAATCTGGTTATGTATTTGGTAAGAGATATTCATTTAAAGAGGATGGAGTAGTACTTATTCATGAGTACCTTTTTGACAATACATTAAATCAATACTGGGCTGTAAGAGGTAGCGATACGTTAAATAATTATGGAAACCATTATACAATTCGAAGTGAAGATACTGCTAATTTGAATCAGAAATTTCAAGTTGAGATTCTTCTTAGAAAGGCCTATCGAGATGATTTCAATAGTTTATTTTTTGTTTATCCTCGAAAAGGTGAGGAAAATCAACTAAAAGATGATTTTTCAAACTTTAGAGAAATAGAATATGATACCATCAGGAGCCTATCCGATGATGAAATACCAAACAATGAATTTTATGATTCTTATTGGTCCAAACGAGCGATTTTATTCAGGACTGGTTTTTCAAAAAAAGGATTAAATAAGGTTAAAGGGATATTAGTCGAAAGGAAAGATTCTCTATTTCAAGATAAAAATGATAAGCAAAAGAAATTTATTGAGAGATATCTATTTGTAAGTAAAGATATATATGTAAATTAATATATTATAATCTTATTTTCCAAAACAGCACTGCTATTCCAGAGATCATTTTACAAAAAAGGGTTCCTTATAAGGAACCCTTCTTGTTTACTGTAATGTTTTAATTTGAGTACTGTTTTTTATATTTTTCTATTGTAAGAATAGTAAAATGGAAAAGTGAGGGAGGATTAAGAAGGACGTTACTCTAAAAGTTCTTTCGATTCGATGAAATCGTCAAATGAATCTAATAGATCTTTTGCAATTGAGATGCTAATTGAGAAGTTCTCTAATAGATTTTCCCACTGCTATTCCCGAGATACTTTTGAAAAGAATGGTTCCTTATAATGAACTTAATCATTACAGCAATCATTAATTTGGTTGCTGTTTTTTATATTTTTCTATTGATAGAATATAAAAATGGAAAAATGGAGGGTTAAAATAGATACTCTATCTTAGTATTCTATATGATAACTGAACATACAGGGGATTGGTTTCTACCTAATAGTAAAATAAAACTTCCAGGGAAGTTAGTAATTGACGATGAGAATCATGGAATAGACCTTTATATCTATTCTGATAAGTTTCTAACTGGGCAAGAAATCCATATTAAAAATGATAAGGAACTTCCAAGACACTTTGAATTAATTCATGGTGATTGTCCTACTTTAATAACGCTATTTAATTGTAATTGGAAATCAATAGACCAGATCAACTCATCATTATTCATTGTTAGATATTTTGTAGAGTTTGTTTTTTCTTATGCTCACTTAAAACAGAATTTTAAAGTGAAGTCAATTAATATTGAATATCCTTATTTACGGACGTTTTTTGATGGCTATCAGTCGGTTTCAACTGAGGAAATTAAAGAACAGTCTGTTGAGTATTCAAATCCTGTCAGAATAAATGGCAATTTTAGTTTTCGACTTGTGGATTCTCATCAAAGAGATATTAAGGATTTTCTCGACAAAAACTACTCTATTACTCACTCTAAGTCCATTGAGTTCTTATTTGACGAAGGCTTATTGTTTAAAGACTGTTTCGAATTAATGTCACTTTTCTCAAGTCTTCTATGCTTCACTACAGAGAAGAAAATTTGTTATAAGATTAACTTTCTAAATTTTGATAAAGCTCAAGCTGATGAGATTGAAGAAGGTGCATTGTACAATTCTGACATACGGTCTGTTACAGTTGAGAACTTTTCCTCAAGACAGTCGTGTGATATTAAAACTAAAAATATACATCAAAATATGATGTTATTCAGTAGATGGAAAAACTCAGAAGAACAATTGAATAATATTATCATTAAATGGTTTAACAACAAAGAGTTTATCCCCATATATGATTTCTATCTTGATGCTACCGATTGGTATAGAGGTAAGGTAGTTCGTATTACTCAGGTTAACTTCAATAATAAGTTTTTGAACTTATGTCAAGCCTTGGAATCGTATTATGATTTAAACGACTTTAAGTTTAACGCAAATAATGAGGAATTCACCAAAAAGAGACAACAAGCATTGAATTGTATTGAGGATTATGAACTTAAATTATGGACTAAAAAGAATTTAAAGTTTCCTTCGTCTCCAAAGCTATCGGATAAGTTAGATCAACTAATCAACAAGTTTTCTTTTGTTTTCGATAAGGTTAAAGGACTGGAGGAATTCCTTAAGACCTATAGTGTTGAATCTACAGAATATCGACATAAATTATCACACGGGAGAATCAGGAAAACCTCTCAAGGGGAAGACTTCAGAAGACTATATGATTTCTCTACGATCTTACTATGTTTTTGTGTCCTAGAGTCTTTAGGAATGAGTGAAAGAAGTATTCTTTCAATTGTTAAGGATCATCATGAGATTAATCAAAGACTACACTACTTAGTTCACACCTGATTTTTTATATTTTCCTATTCCAATAGTAAAATACAAAAACAAGTATCAATAACAGATACTCAATCATCGTTGCTATGTAAATCAACCCAAAGGATGAAACTTATTGACACTATCCTTAAGGTGTTCAAGATCCTTTGACACATATCTTTCAGTACTACTAATGTATCTATGACCGGCTAAATACTGTACGGTTCTCAAGTTATGTTTACTTAGCCAGTTTTTGATTACGGATATCCGTATAAGACGAATATTTGGATGATTTGAAAGTTTCGAAAGTTTTATACTGATCTGGTTGTGAACACAACGTAGACAGTTCTTTTGTTTCTGAGTTAAAATTAACGTGTTGTCCTCTCGATTTAAAAGTAATTGAGGTCTGTACACAGTAAGGTAGTCGTTAAATAGTAAAACCTGTTTAATATCTAAAGGCAATGTCCTTGGATTACTTCTTGCCGATCGTTCGATATTGATCGTTAACTGAGTGAGATCTATATCATCAGTAGTTAATCTATTGACCTCATGGGAATGTAACCCTTGAAACACATATAGAGAAATGATTACCTTATCTCTAACAGAAGTACAACTATCAGTTGTTTTCCAATTATCAAACAGTTGATTCAACTGTTGAGTACTTAGAGTATTGGTACTAATGATAGTTGGTTGCCTTTTGATATGAAGATTAACAGGATTGTATTTAAAACCTTTGTAATTGAAGTAATGACGTAGAGCAACCAGATGTTGGTTAACAGATTTGTCGTTATTGAACCGTTTAAGAACCTGTATGTATCTAAGAATAACTGAATAGTCGACATCTTCCGAATCTTCGAAATGTTTAAACCTTCCGACCAAATAACAGTAAGTGTTACAAGTCGATTCACTATATGATTGTCTCAAATAATCAAAGAATGACATGGGTATAGATTTGAGTTGATTCCAAACTACTATGACCTAAAAACTCACTAATATCATAGATAGACATCTGTTGTTGAAGAAGATGGGTCGCTATACTATGACGAAGGGTATGAAGACCTACTTTTTGATAGATACCTGCTCTTCTACAAAGAACATTGAGTCGTAACTGCAGGGCCTGTCCTTTTACTTTCTCACCTTTGTAACTGATAAGAAGTGTCTTTCTGAACTTGTGTTTTCGGTTGAGTCTTCTTCTACCGATATTGATGTATTCCCTTAGATGAAAATGGGTGGTATCTGTAAATGGAACATAACGTTGTTTCCCTGCTTTTCCTTTTTGAACGAAAAGGACATTGTTATCAAAATCTATATCACCAATCTCTACATACAATGCCTCCGATCTTCTAAGGCCACAACTGTAATAAAGAGATAACATCGCCTTATCCCTCAATCCTATCTTACTGTTACCGCAAACATCAAATAAAGATTTGATCTGATCTATCGTTAGTATGGTCTTCTCAGGTGTAATGACATTGAGATACTTCAAATGTTCGGTAGTCAATACCAATCGATGACAATGAAATACATACTTACTAAATCTTTTAAGCGCTATGATATAACCATTAATGTGAGATGCACTAAGTTTCTTCCATGTCCGTGTACTCTTTTTATTTTGTAGATGTTCAATGAACAAATCGATATCATCTTTAGTTAGATGATCCAAAGGTTTATCACAGAAATCAATAAAGTGAGTGATCAGATTAGGTGTATTGTAACAAGTAACCTCACTATAACCAATAGTGATTAGGTACTGTGTGAAGTGTTTGATGTTGTAGTTCAAAAAAACGAAGGTTTATTTGGTCGATTATCGACGTTAGATTATCTCACAATTACTGCAGTGAGTATTTATGGTTTTTCACAGGACGATTATTTGGACTTGTTCATCCGTAGACTTCTTAGATGATAACCTGCTTTGTTTCTTTGTTTTTTGTCCTTGGAACCTTTAGGACGACCTAAGGTCTTTCCTTGTTGTTTTGCTCTGGCTAATCCTTCTAACGTTCTTTGTCGGATGATCTCTCTTTCAAATTCAGCAAAAGCACTTAGGATATTGAAGTGTAGTTTACCTGTTGCGGTAGTGAAGTCCAAATTCTCTTTATAACTAAAGAATTGCACTTGCTTATTGATCAGTTCATTGATCTCTAAGATCAGTTCTCTTGAACTCCTTGCCCATCGATCTAACTTATAAACTATAACACCATCAAACTTTCGTTTACGAAGATCATTGAGTAGTTGTTTTTTGATAGGTCTGGTGTTTCGAGTGGATTCTGTCTCTTCAAAAACTTGATAGTTATAATTGAGGGATTCAACATAGTTCTTTAGTACAAGAACCTGATTTTGGGTTGTTTGTTGGTTGGTACTAACACGGGTGTAGATAGCGATGGTTTTCATACGATTACGATTTTTGATAACGATCACGTATTTATCTGTGGGAGAGTACAAAAAAAAGCCTAATGAAATCTTCACTAGGCTTTTTATCACTGTTTTAATTCTTTGACAATTTTTATATTTTTCTATTGAAAGAATACAAAAATGGAAAAATATCGAGTTGATTCATTCGTCGTCACTTTTTAAGTAAGAAATCAGTCTTACATTGTTACTGTATCTGATTTCAGTCTTATACTTATAAACCTCACCATACAGTTTTAACCAACTATTAAACTTAAACGAAGTAAACCAGTTGTGAGATGCATAGTATGGAAAGTCGTTAAGGAACTTCTGTTTGATCTGATCAATAGAATACTCTTTTCCATTACATTGCAATTGATCCAATTTACTACTAAATACAGCAAACTCCTTACTCGCTAATTGCCTAAGCTTTCGTTTAGGAATATTACGGACCAAAGGAGTTATAATCCCTTGTTGAAGGAACTTCTGAATACAGTCGGTCATAAATAGATCGAAGTACATCCATTGATCTTCATCCCAATCGTCGAACAACGTCTTTTGAAATTCATCAAAAGGCGTGTGACTCTTATTGTAGTGTTGGGAGAATTCTATTTCCACTTTTCGTCTTTCAAACGAGTTACCTTCACCTTCAATAATGTAGTTAGTTGTAATTAGAACTTTAGGGGAATCTTCATACTTAATGTAGATCGTATCCTTATTCTTCTTCTCTACCGCCAGTCCTTCAGTAATAGCACTAAACAGGCTTTTAAAGTCAAACTTCATTTTCACATCATCAAAGCACAGCAGTTTGGTATCCAAATCTACCTGTTGAAAGGCGAAGTTCTTGGAGAAAGAGAAGTTCTTACCATCAATGACAGTAGCCTTTTGGTATTTGGCTAAACCAGCCATTAGAACCCCTTTACCAACACCACCCTCAGGATTATCTGAGATCTGTTCATCACAGAATATGATCGCCTTAGCATTCTTAGGATCCTTGTACTGATGTAACAAGTATCCAATTATAGTCTGCATACTATCATACCTTGACAATTCCTTATGTTGTCGTTCACCAGACACACCTTTGACGAAGTTGATAAAATCCCCTTTAGACTTGTAATCGTTCAGTTGATCTTCATTAGGATTATACTGTCTATCAATGATAGATGACTCCCAAATTAGACCATCAACATCTTCATACTTCATTAGAACTTTGTCTTGTTTGGTAATCTTTAGAATTCCATTCAAATAGAATTTGTAACAAACATCCTTGGTATCAGTTAAGAACGCTCTATCAAGTTTATCAATAGTTGTTAGTTGCTTATCCGACATCAATAAGGAAAGCTTATTATGAAACGCTTCTACAAGATCGTAACGGTTACAACCTTCACCAATGTCATAATCTAATGACCTGATGTGATCCATCGTAAAATCAATGATATCTTCTTTGGATATAATTGAAACGACGTTGTTACTCTCTCTGACCAAGAGTCGACTACCGTTGTAAGGAAAATTCCAATGACCGTTTCGGTTAAGGAAAGTGTAATACATATTGAATAGTATTTTAATCTTTCCCTTTTTAACTAACCAGAACTTATGTCTTATCGAAGACATAGGTTTGAAGTCTATTGGTTTGGGATTCTCACTACCGTAGGTAAGACCCTGATAAATGGTTTTATCAGCATCCTTAACACTTTCTACATCACCTTTGTGTTGACTAACAGCCTCACTTAACGCCTTATAGCATTGTTCAAAAGTTAGTACGTTGGCATGGATGTAATATCCTAAGTGAGTAGCCTGATTAAGTAAAGAGGTGTGTTTCTCACCATCCTCACTACTTAGGAATCGTTCAACGGCTCGTTTTAGAACCTGTTGTCCTTGTTCACTCGTAATTTCTGCACTGTCAGTTTTAACCTGTGATTTTTGTATTTCTGTATTCTCAATAGGAAAATACTTTTTTACGAAGTCAAAAGTGAGAGTCTCACTTTCTAAATTATAGAAAGCGGTAGGATCATGGCTTAAGAAACAAGCCCTACTAACATCCTTGCAAGCTTTGTCGATCGTAATCTTCATTGCTTCAAAATGCTTCTGTAAAGCATAGAAATACTGAAGATGTTCCTCTTCATTGCACGCATCAATCTTGATGATAATCTTAAGACCTCGAGAAGGGGAAATAAACATATGATGGATATAATCCTCTTCTTTTAATCGGTCCTTTAGTTCATCAGCGTAAGGGATGTCATCTACATCCAAACAAATTAATCCCGAGTGGGCGACCAACTCAGATTTCTTACGTTTATTAAACACCCCACTAAAAGTTACAAGGGGTAAATCCATCTTCAATTTTTTATCGTGAGACTCACGATATTTTTCGATTCTGGACTTTAGTTCTGTGCCACGGATTATTTCATCTATGGCGTCTACGTTTGTTGTTCTTGACGGTTCGATATTTTTCAGATTGTCAAAGAACGAGAATTTAAATAAATTCATTTTTCAATGATTTAGTATTAAAAAATGAACAAGGCCTCATTCAACTATCACTCTGATAGCGAGGCTAAACTCTGAAGAAATAAGAAGAAAGTTGTTGACTTGTCAATGACTGTCAAACTTTGTCAAAAATGGATTTGAATGATGATTCTAAGTGAAGGACTAATTGTTTTTGTTTGTTATCTTTTGGATATTCTTTCAGAGAATCCAATCCTTGTCGCAATGCGGTCTTGAATGGAGAACCATCATCACTTACAAACAGGTGGTTTTTAGAAAAGATATCACTTTTGGTTTGGTCAATTATTACCTTGTATTGATTCAACAACCTAAACAAGTGGTAAAGGATCTGAGGCTTATGAAGGAACTTGATTTTAGGTTGGACACTCAATTTAGACTTGGTAAAACAGTCCAAAAATAATTGACGATTTGAATCCTCAATAAAAACAGGATCGGAGATAAGTACCTCATAGATTTGTTCGATCTGATCAATAGAGACTTTAGATGAATGTTTGAAAGTGGGAAATAAAGATTCTAAATGAGTTGCATCATAATCTTTGTTGAACTCCATAACAATTTTGAGTAGGTCTTTTTGCTTTCTATCAATCCATGAAACCGTTGCATAGTATTCGATTTCATCCTGTTGGATATTATTAGCTTTGAATTTTGATTTTACAGCTTGAAAATCCTTTTCAGAGTACCGAAACTCTTTAGACCCTTCAATATATAGATGGTGAGTGAGATACGTCTGTTCTAATTGTGGGAAAGGAACGGATAACTTCTCAATAACTCTAGATTTAATCTTGGGATCTCTGTCTTCAATTAGTTCAAGGAATGTGTCATAGGTATCATCTGTAGTATCAACTACACGTTGTACTATTTCTTCAATTGAAAGTTTGTTGTTTGATTCAGACACACTCAAAAATAGATCAATATTTCTATTTTTCTATTCACGAATAGTAAAATACAAAAATCACGAGGGAAAAAACTGAGTGTTTAATTCAGGTTTATATCATTACTTTTACCATTAATAAAAACACATTTATAAGAAAGAAATAACTATAAATAATACATAAGCGTTAGCTGTTATTCTACTTCAGAAATCGCCAATTTTTAAGTCACGTGAATAACAAGTTGATGCCTGCGTAAAGGCGTGGGTTAGTACTTGTTTGTGACGTGGTGTTTGGCGATACCTTGAAGTAAATGAGGTTTGAAACCCCACGCTTATTTTTTTTATAATAGTCACTTAGGGGTTTGGTGAGTCTAAGACTTAATCAAATGAAGATAAAAATATCGCAATTGCTAATTATTCTATTAATAAGCAATGCTGCCACAGCTCTTAATTTCAATACAAATGAACAAGTTTTACAGTGGAAAACTCAGAAATCAATAGTTAAAGTTGAAAGGCTGGACAACTCCTATTATAAGTTGACCTTATGGAAATTGCCCAATACAGTTAAAGATTCTCCTGATATAATCTTGGACGATGGGATTTTTACCTATGATGGAAAAAAAAAGGCAAGTGGTTATCGTTTCAATTCAGGAGACTTATCATATTTATGTGCAAAATTTCAAGACAGAAATGCACTGGTGATTATTAAAAATGGTAAAATCATATCTGATGAAGAAGCGCAAGAATTTTCAACTCAAGACAACTCAAAAACTCAAGAGAGTAAAATTGACAGATGGAGGTCTCTACCAATAAAGGAAGTTGCACTTGCACTTGTTGCTATAGTAATTATAATTCTCGTGATTAGGTTTCGAAAAAAGTAAGTAAAAGTTATATGGTTTTTTAAAATAAAAGTTTGCTTTCAGTGTCTTTTTTTTAGGAGGAAGGCACTCAAAGAAACTTCAGTAAAACTTACGTGAAAAGAAATACGACATAACCTCTTTATCAAATACGCTTATAAGCGATAGGTATTTGAGGACGATAAGTCCGACATATTTTAGAAGATATACAAGTGGTATCCTTTAAAGGAAATGGTGATAGTTACCTTATGGAATTCAAAGAAACATTGTATCAAAGTCAGGTGTGTGATTACAACGTCTATCTTCAATTAAAACAGCTAAATTATACCGATCATGATATAGCTCAACACATGAATATATCATTAGATCAGCTTCACTCAACAGTTCAGCAATTCACATAAAAAAAAGACACAACTCAATGTGTCTTATGGGTAGTACTTTGTGATAAGGTGTCTGGCGATGGTGTAAAGTCCGTCAGATTATATCAATTGTACAACTGAGTATTTAACACAGAAATACTGAGGGAAAACCGTAATAACTTCACACGGTGTTTTCATATTTTAGTGTCAAACTATAGTTATATGAAAGCAAGTACTCAATACAATGATTTAGTAGGAACAGCTGCAGCTGACATATCCTACGGATTTCTACAAAGTAATTTAAATGCAATTGCCAATGCCTATAATTTGGATCAAAATAGGTTTACACTTGTAGGATTGCACCTCTACGGTGTTAATCCTCCGCGGCTTTCGTTAATATGTGTTGATAATGAAAGGAGTGAAGAAGGAAATGAGCACATAGTCAAAATGGCTATTGATGATGACCGAAATGATATTCTGAGCTTTCTTTTTGAGCGATTAAATATTGTCTTGTATCCTCGTTTTGATCGAACATATCCTTCACTTGATTATAATGAAGAAGCAATGTTTAGCGACTTTCATGAAGAAGAGGAATAAATAACCTCTTCAACGTTCTTTGAAATATTGAGATAGCTAATACAGTTCAATTCGTCATTTAGAAAATGATGTAACTGTGTGAATGCGAAATACTTCTCGAAAACAACTACTATCCTTTTGGACTCAAGCACAAAGGGTATAATGATGTGGTGTCTGCTAATGCTAACTCAGTTGCTTCTAAGTATAAGTATAACGGAACGGAATTAGAGGAAAGTTTAGGTCTAGACTTGTATGAGATGCCTATGAGACAGTATGATCCTGCTATTGCGAGATGGACAGCTATTGATCCTGTGGTTCATTGGAGTAAATCCACTTATACTGCTTTTGATAATAATCCAATAATTTACTCCGATCCTTCAGGAGCAGATTCATATCGTTACGATTGGGCAACAGGGACATATGTCAACAGAAGCACCAATGAAAAAACAAATAATTGGCAAATGGCTGTATCTGAAACGCAGAGTAAAATGAGTAAAGACTCTCCATCATTTAAAATAAATGTTAATAATCCAGAATCGATATCCGGAGCTCATGTTAGAGTAGCTGGAGAAGTAGCTATGGGGGTACAATTCAAAGAAGGTCAAAAGTTGTTTGGTTTTGGTGAAAAACTAGATGTTGGGGTATATAAGGTCGTAGCAGATGCCGAATTATTGTGGAGTCCTGAAACGGGATTTATCCTTAACTTAACTATACCTAAGCAAATACAAGATTTAATTGATCAAGATCACAACTTTGTGGTAGGATATCATCAATTAGGATTTGGAGGTGAGTTTAGCGGCACTTTCAATGGTGATGAAGGAGTAACTGCTGCTGAGTTTACAGGAAGTGAAGGGCCATTTAAATTAACTTTGTCCCAACAAAACTCTAATGTTGGTTTTGAAATATACTCTGGTTCGCATACTATTGGGCTCTTCAGCTTTTCAGGATCAGCCAGTATTCAAAATGTTCAACCGGGAATGAGACAAGGAAGTCCAGCTGACGGTATGGCTACGAGCAAATCTAATCGAGATGCCTATTTAAGAATGATGCAACATAATAGAGTAGATTATGACAATAAAAAATGGATATTACTAGCAAATGCTCTAAGAGAATTGAAAAAGTTATAAAATGAGAGTACTTATTTTAGAGAGAATCTTGTCAAATAAAAGGAAAGTTTTTTATTTAAATGAGGAAGTTGATACCTTTAGATCTAAACTAAAGGTGTTAACTTCTAGTAAACATGACAATACATGTTGTTTCGACTATGAGTTAGTTGATGATAAAATCCTGTTCAAGTCAATAAGAGAACACTTTTCCTTCAATACAGCAACAAATTTTTCAATAACGAGTGAATTCCAAAAACAGAATGAATCTTGGTCGTTGTTATATAAGGTAAGTTTGGATTATTATTTACTTAGGTATATTACGTATTGTTTAACACCATTTCTTTTATTATCATATATTTTTTCGCATTATTCTTACATTTATTTTCTAATACCAGTTGGTTATTATTTGTTTTCCGACGTTTATTTGTCACTTAGAAACAGATATTTAATCAATAAAATTTCAAATAAATTTCAAAGATGTTTGTCTTATGTCGAAGCAAATTCTATTTAAATACTTGATGGCAATGTTAATTTTATTAACTAGTCTTAAATCGTATTCTCAAGATGTTCAAATTAAGCTTGAAGATGTTCAGTTTGAAAACATGAAAAAAAATTACTTCGTAGAATTAAGTTGTAAAAAAAGCAACGATTCATTAGAATCTTATTCAAATGAAAAATTAAATGTGTTTCATCAAAAAGGAGAAAATGTATTCGAATCAAATAATGATGGAAACTTTTATCTGGCTTATCGTTGGTTTTTAAGTGATTTAGACGAAATTATTATTAATACAATTACTGAATTAAAAGAACTGGATCACGATGCGAAGACGCAATTCATTAGCGATTTTTTCTTAAACTATAAATCAAATTTAGAAGAGCTACTGTTAGGAGTAGAGAAGATAAAGGATAATGAGTTTTATTGGATCAAAAAGAAAGAGGGTATTCATAACATTACCTTATTTTATGTGGATGGGAAAAGAGAGGGTACGGTTTATCTTATCGAGTTTGTAACTGAAAATGATAACCCCCAGGTAGACTGCTACCTAATAAATATTCTTAGGTCTATTGAGATTAAACAATAAATATTGATACTGTTAAAGTATCATTGGGTAAAGCCTTTTCTTTATGTCATTTCACACTGATCAGTTACCATAGAAAGATTTATTTCCAAAACAGCAATCATTAATTTGGTTGCTGTTTTTATATTTTTCTATTGATAGAATATAAAAATGGAAAAATGAGGAGGCTATAAGAAGTGTGTGGAGTCTTTTACGTTTGTATTGGTTTGTCGTATACGTTTAAAATAATCATGCATAGGACCAAGGAAATCTCTGTAGCTTGCTTCTTCTTTCACCTTTTCTTTAACTGAATCGGGAGCATCTATGTAATTATTAAATACTTTGATACCAGTTATCGTCTGATTTCCTTGATACTCAGTTTTTCTCCAGCTAATATTAAAATTGTTAAGTGCAATGATGTCAATTATTCTCTGAATACAAGGTCCAAAATCACTCGGGCTAGAAAAGGTAAGGTCATCAACAAATCTCGAATAAGTGATATTGTTTTGTTCACATAATTTCAATAGTTGTTCGTCCATTTCCAAAGACACTAAATTAGCTATATGTGTACTGGTTGGGGTACCTTGAGGAAGCCTGTGGTTATAGGTTGTAAGCTTTGTCAAGTAGTTAGAAACATAATTTGAATAACCTAGCCTTAAAAACATTGAATACACTTGCTTAGAAGTAATTGATGGGAAGAAATTTTGAAGATCAGTTGTTAAAACATACTTATTTCCTTGATGTCTTTTGGCGTTTGTAATGTTGCTTCTTGATTTAGCTCCTCCTTGTATATGTTCTGGGAATACTGCTTTATTAAGGACATTACTTTTTATGTTGGATTGAAGCATTTTCAACCTATTGTAGCTTGGATTAATTAAGCGCTTTTTTAAAGTACCATCTTTATAGGTCTTAGGTTGCCCGTTTTTATGCTTTTTCAATTCCTCTTTACTGCCGTAATATCTATCAATACGTTTTAGAATATTATCAACTTCGTATAACTTACACCTTAACAGATAGGTCAAATACTTAAGTTGTCTTTTTTTATACTCTGAAGAATTCATTAACCAGGGAATTAACAGATGGTGAAATCAACTTAAAAGCATCTCTTTTCTCTGGCGAAATGTCTTCTTCGTTCAATGCCATAAAGAATAATATCGGAAGAGGAACCTCCAATTTCTCTGATATTACTTTGATTGTTGATAGGTTGGGCTCCTTTGAATTGTTTTCTATTTGTGAAAGATAAGTTTGAGTAATATTACATAGTTCTGCTAGCTTACTTTGAGTAAGGTTCTTTTGTTTTCGTTGTTGTTTTATAATCGATCCTAAATCCATAAATCAAACGTTACTGGAAGAAAAAATTAGAAAGTGTCAAAATCAGATTAAATCAGTAATTTTTTTAGAATACATCTTGATCAATAAAAAACCTTAGTAGGAGTTCACATAACGTAATAAGCTCTGTAAGCTTAAGTTTTGAATCATCACTGTCAGGATAATTTTTTAATTCATTAATGCATTCCTCTAAAAGAGATAAATCTTCTTTTGAAAGAGAATACCGGTTCTCTGAGATGATAGATTTAATACCTTGTATTATCCTATCTGGTTCAAGTCTTTTTTTCATTATACTATGATTTTAATTAAGGCAACATCGCCTTGCTCAAATCCATGAAACCTCAATTAAAATTCGCGTTAGCGATATTCTCGTACACTCTCTAATCTACCTTGCTCAGCAGTGCGTAGCAGCATGCCAATCACTCCAAAGCATTACCTAAGCTATCAGTGACAACACTGTTTGCCGAGATAAAACCCTTGATGGGTTACTATTTGATTATTTCAAAAAGTTGTAAATGATACTCCGAATCTTAATTGTGGAACAATTCACCTTTCAAAGAACTTGTTACAAAGATGGGACATATTACTGTGAGTTAATAGAAATCGATATAAAAGTAATTAACAGAGTTATAAACACCTGATTTTCCTATTTTCCTATTCCAATATTAAAATACAAAAACAAGTATCAATAACAGTTACTCAATCATCGTCGCTACGTAAATCAGCCAAGTGGATGAAACTTCATCACACTATCCTTAAGATGTTGAAGGTCTTTTGATACATATCTTTCAGTACTACTAATGTACCTATGACCGGCTAAGTACTGAACGGTTCTCAAGTTATGTTTACTTAGCCAGTTTTTGATTATGAATTTAATAAAGCAGATTGTTGCTTAAATAGTTATTAACAGTACGTAGAACTACGTACAAATAAGTCTTTGCATTATTGTAATTTTCCGTTTGAATAGTTTTAGAGGAAAACGCTAATGTCATGATCCTTAATTCAAGGGATCCTGATGTAAACATCTGTAAGGTCATGACATTAGTTGTTTTATTAATTACTTCTTTATGGCCCAAAATGGCCATTCTCAAACAAAATTTTACATTAGGTCTTTTGCCTAGTTTTTCTGTGTGTATAACCTAGTGCTTTTCTTGTGATACTGCATATCTTCAGTGCATGAAAGGCAGCGTTGATATATTGCTAAAAATTTGCTTGGTCTTTATTTTTACAGCGTTTTTTACATGCGAAGAGCTTCTTTTGGAAGATGATATTACTCAAGAAATTGTTGAGGTCATTGCACCGACAGATAATTCGGTACTTACAATCACTACAGTCAATTTTTCATGGGAACCTATTGAATTTGCCGATAAGTATCATCTGCAAATCGCTGTGCCAAGCTTTCAAAATGCGCTTCAAGTTGTTGAGGATACACTGATTACTCAGACCAATTTCACTAAATCTTTAGTGCCAGAAAACTACGAGTGGCGTGTGAAAGCTCTTAACTCTGCATATCAAACTAGTTACACCACACAAGCTTTTAGCATTGAAGAATAAAAGCAAAACATACATATTACTTGTACTTGTGCTTGGTGTATGGGGCACGGTAGTCTACAAAATCATAGAGGCTCTTAATCCTGATGTGCCAGCATATGAAATGACAGGCCTCAGTGCAAATGCTGATTATAAAATAGAGACTCAGGTAGATACTTTTAGTATTAGAAAGGTTGATCGAGATCCCTTTTTAGGAACGATTGTTAAGGATAAGAAACCAGTAAAAAAGGTGGCTTCCAGACCCACACTCCAATGGTTGCCTGTAGAATACCAGGGTATGTTAAGTAATGGTAAAAAAAATAAGATCTTCCTCATCTCTATCAATGGACAGCAGCATCTACTTAAAATTGGTCAGGAAAGAGACAGTATTAAGGTTTTGTCTGGTAACAACAAGCAGATACGCCTACAATACCGGTACGAATCAAAACGTTTTTTGAAACTTGAACAATGAGACGAATCAAAGCTGGGTCACTCCAACTAGTAACTTTTATAGTTGTGATCATTGCACTGCTGCTCTTTATGCTTATTCTACTGATACACACCCATAAGCAATATGGTTTAAAGGTAGATCAACAGCTTGAGGCTCTGCACTTATCGGAGCAGCTAGTGAGGTTATCTTTAATAGATATAGACCAAACAATTAACAATGAACCCAACTCTCAATATGATACTCAAATAACAACTTCTTTTTGGGGGTGTTTTAATACTCTCAAAACCCGTGTAGAATGGAATAGTCAACACTTAGGGCGGGTGGCTCTAGTTGGAATGGAGGTAAATTCGAATGACTCTGTAGCCTTGTATTTAAAGGACAATAACAATCCCTTAGCCTTAGTGGGAAACACGTACATTGAAGGGCATGCATATCTACCTCACAGGGGCGTAAAATCGGGATCTATCGCTGGTTATTCCTATTCCCGCCCGCAATTTATTTACGGTCCCTTAGAGCCAATTAGAGACTTTCCGGTTATTGATGAAACTTTAAGGTCTTATCTCGAAGAATTAGCAGTGGGTAATTCTGAGGTCGATCAACTAGTATTCAATAATAGAAAAGATTATATGAATAGTTTTCACAATTCAACACAGGCAATCATTTCAGATGAATCAATAGTTCTTTCAGAAAATAAGTATGTCGGAAATATAATGGTTTGCTCTCGCCAAGAAATTGTTGTTGAGAAATCGGCCAATATTCAGGATGTCATTCTCTTAGCTCCCAGGATAAAAGTAGAAAATGGATTCAAAGGTGTGCTTCAAGCGGTAGCCACTGAGCAGATTTTAGTTGGAAATAGTGCACAGCTAGCTTATCCGTCTTCTCTTGTGATAATCGAAAACAGTTTAACTGAGCCTAACGAAAACAACTTTCTTCAATTAGGTGATAATAGCCTTATCCAAGGTACTGTTCTATACTTAAGCTCGGGCTATTCAGATTATTTCTCCCAGGTCAAGATCATGCCAGAAGCCACTGTAGAAGGTCAGGTGTATTGCGAGCGCAATCTTGAGCTCAGAGGAACTGTAAAAGGTATGGTCGTGACTAATAACTTCATTATTTCTGAAAATGGATCCATCTACCAAAATCATCTATTCAACTCTGTAATTAGTGCTTACGACTTGAATGAGAATTTTGTAGGGTTGAATATAAACCTCGGAAGAAAAGGTGTTGCTAAATGGTTGTACTAAAAAAGATAAAAGCCTCAACCTTAATGGAGACGATCATGGCAACTGTGTTGATAATGGTCATATTCATACTTTCTAGTATGATTCTTAATAATTTGTTTTCTAATACTATCAAGAATGATACTCGTGGCATCGAGGCCAGGCTCAATGCGTTGCATTATTTATGTATAAATGATAAGGTGAACCTTCCTCACTATGAAGAATTTAACTCTTGGGAGATCTCGGTACTTTCCGATCAATTTGATGAGTATTCTATTCTCCTCTTTGAAGCTGTGAATAAAGACACTGGTAAGACTTTAGATTTCCATGTGTATGACTAAGCATCATAAAATAAAGGCATTTACCATTCAGGAATTGGTGATTGTGATGATCATCACTGCCATTGTAGTTGGTCTATCTTTTACGGTATTATCCCTTGTTCAGCGCCATATGTTTGCCATTCGGAACAACTTTGAGCAAAGTAATAAAATTGATCTGCTAGAGTCAGCCCTATGGTTAGACATAAACAAATCTGCGATGGTCTTAAGATCACCAAATGAGAATGAAATAATTTTTAATAAGGTATTGGATACAGTTATCTATGAATTTCGTGATTCATTTATACTGAGAGACGGAGATACCATTGCTCTAAAATTAGAATCGCTCAAGTGTTTTAATAAGGGACAGCTCCAAAATGAAGGGAGGATAGATGCAATTGAGGTGAGTTTTTCTAAACAGAGAAAAGATCTGAGAGTATTTGTGTTTAAAAACAGTGAAGCTGCTGAACATATCAATTAAATGGGATTTCAATTAGAACATATCGAAAAACAGAAGGGGTATGAAAAAAGTAAACCTTCATTTGATATCAATAGCATTCTCACGAAGGAATTGGTTGTTCTTAAGAAAGCCTTTAGCAACAAGACAAAAGAGTCGTTTTATGCAGAGTTAAGCATACTCCTTAATTCCGGAATTAGCTTAAAAGCAGCGTTGGAGCTACTAACTGATACCCATAAGAATAAAAAGGTGAAAGGCATTCTCAATCAAATCTTAGAAGATATTGTTTCAGGAAAGTCCCTGTCTGAATCCATAAGTTCACACAAAGATTTTACGAGTTATGAATATCAGTCGTTACGCATAGGTGAAGAGACAGGCAGCATTGCTAATATTACTGAACAATTAGGTGGTTATTTTCACCGTAAGAACGAACAGCGTAAGCAAGTTGTCAATGCCCTTACCTACCCAATGATCATTATTTCTACAGCGGTTCTGGTAGTAATTTTTATGCTAAACTTTGTGGTTCCAATGTTTACGGACATTTTTAAACAACAAAATGTAGAGCTACCAGGCATTACCAAGTTTGTAGTAGCTCTGTCAGATGTTATAAGTAACTACGGGTGGATGTTTATAATGATAATTCTCGCCCTAATTATTTGCTTGCCATGGCTCAATAAACATGCTAGATATAAAAAATTTAGAGATTTAGGCTTGATGAAGGTGCCAATATTTGGAAATGTGATAATCAAAATGCAGCTCGCACAGTTCACGCAGGCCATGACTTTATTGACTGCTTCAAAAGTACCTGTAGTGGAAAGTATTAAGCTGGTAAGGCAAATGATAAGTTTTTATCCTTTAAACAAAGCATTAGACCTTGTAGTTCAAGCCATATTGAAGGGGGAGACCATGAGTTCAGGTTTGAAGAAGAGTAAATTGTTTGATCAAAAAATGATTGCTATGATAAAGGTGGCGGAGGAAACCAACCAAACCGAATACATGTTTAAAAGAATGAACGAACAATACAATGCGCAGTTACAGCAACAAAGTAAAATGCTCTCAACCTTGTTAGAACCCTTTATTATTTTGTTCGTTGGTTTATTTGTTGGATTTATTCTTATTGCCATGTATCTACCAATGTTCAAACTAAGCAGTATTATGGGATAGTCGGATCTATAGTGCTCAACTATCCTCTGAAGTAATAGGTGCAGGATCAAGGTCTAGGAGACGATATAATAGCTCTAAGGTGTATATCTTCTTATTTAGAGATCGTTCATGTTTGGTGCGCTGTGCAGGGGTCTAGGGGCTTATAATGATCGGATAAAGAGGCAATGAATGATAGGCATTGTTAGCTAGAGTTTGAATTAGATCTTCAGACAAAATTTCAGACAACAATAATGAGCTATGAAATAAAGAATTAATTGCAATCATAATTCTATGTGTATGCCCATGTGAAAATTAAAAAAACGTAGTATTTCTTTATTTCTGTCATATGGTATATGATATCTGACAGGCGCAGTCCTAGTGAAAACCATAAAAATTCTCATTTACTAATGAAAATGAATCCTGTCCTTAAATCCTCGAATAAAACCAATAGCTTCATTTATCGACCTCTCAGAATATTTATTTGGTTGTAATATTTATACCTACATTTATTATATAAAATGGCGTAAATATTTATCACATGCGGTGATGTCAACCCGAACATGAGGTGAAACCAGAAATTTTCCAAAATAGATGTCGAAACTGAACCCACATGATTATTACCCCACTCTTCAACTAACTTGGGGACGAGAAGAATATAGACATCAAATTGGGTTCAATCTCATGTATCCAGATTTTCTTTCCACCAAGATTTTCCATAAAGGAATTGAATTACCAAGGCCAAGGAATTTATACAAATATTTCAAGCCAGACCATTATAGCTTAGATAGTCTTAAAAATCAATATTTATATTTTTCTAATCCTATAAATTTCGGTGATGAGTACGATTGCTTGATCTCAGATGATGTTTCGATTAAAAAGCTTTTAAAAGATTCGAAAGTATTTAATGAAGAACTCGGTGTATGTTGTTTTTCGACTATTCCAGATAATGATCTTCTTTGGGATCACTATGCGGGAGGATTTAAAGGTTTTGTTATCAAGTACAAAAATACTGATGAGTTTATTCCTTATGGAAAAGAAGCTACAATAAAATCACATGTGATATACCTAAACAATAATGGATCAAACCACCCAAACTTCATACAAACTGTTAAATCAATGGTTGGCAAGCACACTCCAGAAGTAGTTGAAAGCTGGCAGAGGCAAATAATTTTTCATCACGAATTATGTCGTAAACGTCAAATCTATGCTTACGAAAAAGAGTATAGATTTATAAGTCTATTTGCTCACGAATTTGGTAGAAAAATCAAATATCCAATTGAAAATATTGACACAATTTATATTGGAAACAAAATTAAACCCGATTATTTGAGAAAATTAATTCAAATTTTGAAAAATAATAAGAGCATAAAAATAAAATTACTTGAGCATGATTATCAAATGCAAAAGATCAAATTTGGACGCCATATAGGGTTAGAAAAGTTAAAACGACATCTACAAAAAATATGTAAAAACAATAAAGAGTGTTTATAAAGTATCACATAAAATAGCTTTTATACCATCTTAGGTGGATTTTACTAAACAATTATTCTCAGCCTTTTAACATCTTCAAAATAGCTGTTAAACTACTTTGTCTTAGTAAGGTTGTTCAGTTGGTATTAAGTACTGTTAGAGCGTTTACCGACCATTACTTTTGCATCTCCTGTTAGATGTTTACCAATGACCTCTTGCTCTCTAATCTGGCATTCTAGAAATATTATGTTCATTATCGTTTGAAACTGGCTAGTAGTTAGGTGAGGTACACCACTTGCTTTAATTAAATCGCTGTAATATTTTGTATAACGCATACGGCAAAATTATTGCCTAACTTTACAATACGTTGCTACAAATAATAGAATTATGGAATCAAATCAGGAATTACTAGAATTGATGAATAATAAATTTGATGAATTAAAAAGAGAGATAGCGGAGTTGAGGAATCGAATAAACGAAATAGGGGATAGGGTTGTAGAAATGAGTCAGGACGTTTAATCTATTATAATGGTTGGATTAATGCTGAGATATGCTTTATTACTACTATTGTCTTGTAGCATTCTCAATGCTCAAAGAATTTATGGAAAAGTGGTTGGAATTACTGATGGTGATACTTTTAAACTATTGGAAAAAGACTCTATTCTTCATAAGGTGAGAGTGGCTAACATAGACTGCCCAGAACGGAGACAGCCTTTTTCAAATAGAGCAAAACAATTCACCTCAGATGCCATATTTTCAAAAGAAATAAGAATTGAGGTCATAAATAAAGACAGATATGGAAGACTTGTCGCTCATGTAATTTATGATAGAGCATATCAATTAAGTGCTGAGTTAGTTAAAAATGGATATGCATGGAATTATGACAAGTATTCTGATGATGAAATTTTAATTGACTTGGAAAACATTGCTCGAAAAAAGAAAGTAGGATTATGGTCGGATCCAAGTCCAATTCCACCTTGGGAGTGGAGGAAGGGAAGAAGGGAGTAAGAGAAGTATTAATATCTATTTATCCACCATTTTGAGACCTTTTCTGAAAGCTTTCCAGTGCCAGACTCCTTCATGAATCTTGATAACATTTTTTGATCTTCGATACTTTTAATTTCTTGAATCCATTTTTTTAATTCTGGTAATTTCCCTTTTCGCTTGCAATACCCGCAGCCCCATTCATCATTCTTAGTCACCACCATAATAAAATGACTTCCACCACTCGGACATTGAGCAACCCAACTATTTGGGTTATTGCCTGATGGTGTAGGGTTGAGTTTTTTCATTCGTAAAAACGAAATTATTGGAGTTTCGCTATGTGAAGCCTTTGTTGCACTTAACCTTTTTTCGTTTTTTAGTTCCCTAATTAAATCATCAAACTCCATTTGATTAAAAACAACACTGTTTGTCAACTTTGGAAAACCGTGGTAATGAGAATGAGCTTTAATATTAGCGCTAACAATAAACTTGATGTTATCTTTTAGGTTTAGAGTTTTTAGCTTGTACTGTGCGATAATGATTAACTCGCCCTCATTGAACGAATAGGCTAGTTGAATGTATTTGTCATCCGTAATTCTGTAATAATAGGTGAATTTTTCTTCGTAAATGGTTTCCTCAGTTGTCATCAAATATTCAAACTCCTGATTAATATTTATGGTGCTACCAAAATCCAGTTTGGTGTTCATTTTAACACCTTCCTTTTTTGTAAATACAGTTTTCATAATGCAAGTTGATTCAATTATTAATATGCATCAAGATTGTAATTGGAAAGGAGTGGAATCAATTTTTTTGACTGGACCTGTCCGCATTCTAAACCACCGTAGCTTTTTTGCTCGGTTGGTACACTTTCATGTTCCTGATGCAGTTACAATGTATAGAATCAATGGATAGAAAACAAATAAAATAGATTAAACAAATTAAGAATTAGTCCTCCATCGTATCAAAAAAGTCTGAAGCCGAAATATTTTCTCTACTCATGGCATTGCCCTCGGATATTATTGTTTCAAGTGTTATTTCATACTGGTTTGAATAAATATAATTTCCTCTTACCTCCACTTCAAAAGTGAAAATGTCATTTAGGTTGTCGGATACAATAAATTGCTCATTATTATCGAATCCACCTGTGACAATATTTTTGGTTTTTCTGGTAGGATTCCAGTTTTCACCATAATAGTATTTCACATAGCAAGTTGAGTTTGGAATCTTCGTCATATTAAATGTACTCTTAGCACGTACATATTCATTTCTAAGTATCCTATTGTTATCAAGAGACACAAGGAAAACAACTACGTCTGTAGACCCTTGGTTTTTTATTAGTAAAGAATGATCGGTATCCCTATAAACACCATTACCGTAAATTGGTGCGAATGGCGAATCTCCATTTGCTAGGCTGTTACCTTCATATTCAG
>CAWZYX010000014.1:0-41590 GCA_963966315.1 uncultured Winogradskyella sp.
TCTGTCATTCTGGGAAACGACAAAACCAAGGCAGCCCGCTTTTCCTTTTTAATGGTGGTTCCTCTTATTTTAGGAAAGATATCTAAAGACCTGCTTAGTGGCGAAATTAGCTATGAAAGCACCAACTTTACTCCTCTAAGTATTGGATTTATTGCTGCCTTTTTCTCCGGTTTGTTGGCGTGTACCTGGATGATTTCGCTGGTAAAGCGCAGTAAGCTCACTTACTTTGCTGTGTATTGCATTGTTGTTGGATTAATTGCTATCGTTTATTCCTTATGGTAAGTGCAGAAGATTTCCTGGCGGGCAAGCTGCTGCTCATAGACAAACCACTTGACTGGTCCTCTTTTCAGGTCGTCAATAAGCTGCGGTGGGCGATCAGAAAGTCATTTGGTATTAAGAAAATTAAGGTGGGACATGCCGGTACCTTAGACCCTCTGGCTAGTGGGTTACTCATAATCTGTACCGGTAAAATGACCAAGAAAATAAGTCTTTATCAAGGTCAGGAGAAGAGATACGAGGGCACCTTAAAATTGGGAGAGACCACGCCCTCATATGACCTTGAGACCGACGTAGATGCCCATTTTGAAACTGCTCATCTAACTCCCGATCTTATTCGCGAGACCACAAAAAAATTCATCGGGTCCGTTGAACAGTACCCTCCTATTTTCTCGGCGGTTAAAAAAGACGGTAAACGACTTTATGAATTTGCCCGAGCCAATGAATCGGTAGATATCCAAGCTAGACAGATCGAGATTTCATCTTTTGAAGTGACCAAAATTGAGGGGTTGAAGGTAGACTTCAGAGTACAATGCAGTAAGGGCACTTACATTAGATCTCTTGTGCATGATTTTGGTAAGGCTCTTAAGTCGGGAGCTCATTTAACTACTTTGAGACGAACAGGTATAGGGGATTTTACTATTGATCAGGCACAAACACTGGAGGTTTTCTTATCTTCACTGCCCAGTTAGCTTCCTACATGTCATCCGAAAGGACTGTTAGCACGTATATAATTATACCCATTTAACCATTTGAACTGGATTGATCAACATAAGGCCGGTATAATTACGTTCCTCATCACAGGAATTGTCACCTTCGCTATGTTTAGTATTCATATTACTTTAAATGATCCTCCTGTGGCCGAGACATACATAGATATAAGCCCTGCTGACACTGAAGAAGAGCGTATGATCGAGGAATTTCTAAAGGGCGTTAAAGCCACAGACAAGGCTTTCAATGAGGATGCTTCTTATAAAGAAATGATGAAGCAATTTAAAACAGTTGCTGCAGATGATTTTGAAAAGACCATGGAGCAGCTTACATCTGAAACCACTTCTCATTCCACCTTCGAAAAACCTCAGCAACAATACTCACCAGCAAATAATTATGCTCTAACAGACGAGGAACTACAGCGATTTAATTCCATCAAAGAAGCCATGAATAAAGATGCAATGGCAGAGCATTCCAATAGAACGAGTACGTTCAGGTACTCTTTAAAAGATCGAAGGGTTCTCTATTATGACACCCCTCGTTATCTATGCGAATCCGGAGGAAAAGTGGTTGTGAATATTATTGTTAATTCGGAGGGTGTAGTCACCGATTGCTATATCAACAGCGCTACAGAGACCACCAATGCCTGCCTACTCAATACCGCTCTGGAGTATGCTAGAAAAGCCATCTTCAACACCTCGAAACAAAGCGAACAGCTTGGCTCTGTTACCTATTTTTTTAAAACAAAATCTAGCTGAGTAATTGGAGCAGGTCTGAAATTGTCGATTGCCCCTTATCTCTGTTATACCAGTGCTGCAACTCCTCTTTAAATTCTGGGCTTAACGCTCCGTGCTCTTCTTTATAGGCGGCCACCATTTTAGCAGCCACATCTGGTCTGGGCCCGAAGGTGTTGAGGACATTTTGTTCTTCGTCCAGCATGATTAGTTTGGGGATCGCCCTACCTCCGTTGGTTAAAAAGGCATCCATTAATTCTGGGTGTTCGTCTCTTAAAACAATACGCAGATTTATATTTGGATTCAACTCTGCAATTTTTTTAATAACCGGAACAATATGAGCCGCATCCCCGCACCAGCTTTCAGTAATCACCAGCCAGGTGACTTTTTTAGAGAAAGCCTCAACGGTTTCTATGGCTTCTTTTGTAGGCTTCACCGTTTTGTCCCAACGTTTCATTCGTCTTTGATTGAGCAAGGTATAATTAGCCATTGCTGGTGACTTATCGGTTCCTGTAGTGGAGCCTTGTTCTACGAGTGTAGCAACTAATTCTCTATAGGTCTCATAGCTCATACTATGTTTCAGAGAGTTTCTAATGACGTCTTTCACAGATGTTAGTTCTAATGTTTCCATAGGTCAAAGATACAGTGTCTTCCAGACAAATTATGCAACTGATGTTACATTGGTCCTTGAATTTAAATCCTTACATTTAGACTAATGAGCAAAAAGGATGGCAAAAATCGATGTGGCTGGTGCGAGGGGGATCCCCTGTATGAGGCCTACCACGACAGGGAGTGGGGAGTACCCCTTTATGAGGATGATCTGTTGTTTGAATTCCTGATTCTGGAAACCTTTCAGGCAGGATTAAGCTGGATCACCGTTTTAAGGAAGCGGGAGCATTTTAGAAAGGCCTTTGATCATTTTAATTACCATAAGATTGCCCAATATGGAGATGACAAGATCCAATCCTTAATTCAGGATCCCGGTATCATTAGAAATCGATTAAAAATCAACGCCACCGTAAGCAATGCTCAGGCCTTTATTAAAGTTCGAGATGAATTCGGTTCTTTTGCCAACTACATCTGGGGGTTTGTGAATGGAAATCCCATTAAAAACTCCTTTACATCGTACAAAGACGCTCCAGCCAACACCCCTTTAAGCGACCAAATAAGCAAAGACCTAAAAACACGTGGTTTTAAATTCGTAGGCTCTACAGTAGTTTACGCGCACATGCAGGCGACCGGGATGGTAAACGACCACGAAACAGGCTGTTTTAGGTACAATGAAGTCTAGATATGAAACAGATACTTTTTGTTCTTCTTGTAACGACACACAGTTTGGTATTAAGCCAGACCAAGATTGAATTTGAGCGGCGCATACCCTTGGATTCTTTCCCTGAACAGGCACGAAAAATACTGTCTGTCTTACCCCCCGACCTTAAAAAGACGCGTTACTTTGAGGAATCCAGTGGAAAACAGAAGAGTTATGAAGTAAAGTTCAGATACAACAGCAAACACTACAGTATTGAATTTAGTGAAAAAGGAGAGCTTCAGGATGTGGAAATAAATGTAAAAAAAAACAGTATCAACCCTTCCCTGAAAAAAACAATGGAGGAGCCATTTGAAACTAACTACACCAAGTTTCGTTGGTTAAAGGTACAGGAGCAATACAATTACAATGGTCAAAACACTGAAAAACGTTTCATTCAGGAAGTTCTACAGGGTCAATCCTGCTGTCTTCCCTTTTATGAAATTGTAGCAGAGGTCAGGAAAAACCGTTCTTATTTCCTCAAGGAATACAATTTTAATGCTCAGGGCGAAAAATTAGACGATCGGGTGATCGACCCTGAAAGCTATGCGCATGTATTGTATTAGGCTCACACTCATTTGCTTTTTTCTTCTGACCAACTCTTTGTTGGCGCAGGATAATTTTGCCCTGTTAGGTGAACCCACTTTTGCAGTCAACACCGAAATCTCTTATAAATACCAAATGAACTTCAGTCTGCGTACAAGGCATCTTCTTTATGAAGACAGTGGCTTAGGGTTTACCACAAGGCAACTGGATCTTATGCATTTCTCAACCCTCAGACTAGACCTTAGACACAGTATTAGCCTGGGATTACAATATCGCAACAGGTCTGCTTTTGAAGAATTAAGCAACGAGTTTCGGCTTACCCAGCAATTTAACATCATACAACGAAGCGGTGCCAACCGATTTGGTCATCGTGTAAGAGCTGAGCAACGCTTCTTTAAAGAGCTCACTGTTTACAGGATACGCTACCGCTTTGCTTGGGACCGCCCCTTGAACGGCCCAAGTCTGGATCTGGGCGAAAGCTACACGGTTCAGTCTGTTGAAACAGTTTCCAGCTACTCAAAAGAGTTAAAACCCGACTACGACATTTGGTTAAATAGTCAGATTGGCTGGTTGTTAACCAAGTACCTGAGGCTACAAGTGGGTCTGGAGTACCGATTGGATTCATTCAACAGGGCTTTGTTTCACCGTTTGTTTTTGCTGACCACAGCGGTACTAAAAGTATAAAATAATCAGTGCAACAGATGGTAAAAAATTACCATATTCTAAGCCCCGTTAGCATGATTTTCGTCATATCCTTTGCGGATATCTATTCCTATTTTTATACATAGCTCTTTAAAAGGACACTCAACGAAAGTCCGATAAATATGTATTAATCTTAAAAACAGACCTATGCGTATACAAGTAAAAGATTTTATGTCGGCTCCTGTCACCGCTGTGATGACAGATGAGAATATCAAAGAAATCAGAACCCTGATGAAAGAAAAAGGAATTCATGCCATTCCTGTGGTTGCTTACGCCAATGATGGTCTTAAGATAGAAGAGACCATTAAGGGCATCATTACTGCCACTGATATCAGTGAGGAAGTCAATGACGATGCCAAAGTAGAAGAGGTCATGACCGCTACCAATGTCTATGTGGTTCATGTAGATGCCAGTGCTATGTCCGCCGCTAAGATGATGCTCAAACACAATGTACATCACATTGTTGCCATGGATGATGGCGAAATAAAAGGGATGATCAGCTCGCTGGACTTTGTAAAGTTAGTAGCTGAACACAGGCTGGAATAAGTCATGGGATTTAATTGAAAGCAGTGGCCCATCAATTTACTGCTTATGACAAATATCATACATAATTCAACAAACTAAGCTTAATTTTATTAATGCTAGAATTGTCACTCTCTCTGGGTGTAAAAAATTAAGAACATGGCAAGAGTTCAAGGAGCAATAGTAGTTGATACCGAAACCTGCAAAGGTTGTGAGGTCTGCGTTCCGGTATGTCAGGAAAATGTGATCAGCATGTCAACGGGGGTTAACAGAAAAGGATACCATTATGCCTATATGAATAACCCTGAGGCTTGCACAGGTTGCACTAATTGTGCCATTGTATGTCCCGACAGGGCCATCACTGTGTACCGCGTAAAAATATAAACGTCAATTTCTGAAACACATACGATATGTCCGAATTAAGACTCATGAAGGGTAATGAAGCATTGGCTGAAGCTGCAATAAGAGCTGGCGCAGATGCTTATTTCGGTTATCCTATTACACCACAATCTGAAGTTATTGAATATCTAATGACGCAACGTCCTGAAGAAAGAACAGGCATGGTGGTTTTACAAGCAGAAAGTGAGGTTGCAGCCATCAATATGGTGTATGGTGCAGCCAGCACTGGTAAACGCACCATGACCTCATCTTCAAGTCCAGGGATCTCTCTGAAGTTAGAAGGGATCTCTTATTTGGCAGGTGCAGAACTTCCGGCCGTCATTGTCAATGTGATGAGAGGAGGCCCCGGCCTCGGAACCATCCAGCCATCGCAAGCCGATTATTTTCAATCGGTAAAAGGAGGAGGCCATGGGGATTACAGGCTTTATGTTTTAGCACCAGCCTCCGTTCAGGAAATGGCTGATTTTGTTTCCGACGCCTTTGACATTGCTTTTAAGTACCGAGCTCCCGTGCTCATTTTGTCAGACGGACTAATTGGTCAGATGATGGAGAAAGTAGTTTTAAAAGATCAAACAGAGCGTTTGGCCGATGAAGAGATCATTGAACGCTACGGTAGCTGGGCCACGACAGGCAGAAAAGGTAGAGAACGAAATATTATTACCTCATTAGATCTGGTACCGGAGCGCATGGAAGCACGCGTTCACAAGCTTCAGGAAAAATATAAGCAAATGGAACGTGAGGATCTGCGTTATGAAAAGATTCAATGTGACGATGCCGAATATCTGTTTGTTGCTTACGGCTCAAGTTCAAGAATTGCCCAAAAAGCAGTTCAATTAGGTCGTGAAAAAGGGATTAAAGTGGGCCTATTGCGCCCAATTACCCTATTCCCTTTTCCAAAACAACAACTATTTGATCTGGCCGATCAGGTGAAGGGAATTTTAAGTGTTGAGCTAAGCTCCGGACAAATGGTAGAAGATGTACAATTAGCAGTGGAGGGTAAAGTACCTGTAAAACATTTTGGCCGGACCGGTGGAAGCATCCATACCCCTGAAGAAATTCTGGAGGTTTTAGAACAAAAAATAATTAGCAATGGACGTAATTGATATCATAAAACCCGAAAATCAGGTTTTTAGTAAAACCTGTTTAATGACCGATGCCAACTTGTCTTATTGTCCGGGTTGTGGTCATGGTACAGCACATAACATTACCATGGAAGTGATTGAAGAACTAGGGATTGTCGAAGACACTATAGGTATTGCTCCGGTAGGATGTTCAGTTTTGGCCTATGATTTTATGAATATTGATATCACTCAGGCCGCACATGGGCGTGCTCCTGCTCTGGCAACTGCGATTTCCAGAACATGGCCCAATAAATATGTTTTTACTTATCAGGGCGATGGAGACCTGGCAGCCATTGGAACGGCCGAAACCATCCACGCCTGCAACAGAGGTGAGAACATCGTTATTATATTTGTCAATAATGGTATTTACGGGATGACCGGTGGACAGATGGCGCCCACCACGTTACCCGGCATGCGCACCTCAACATCTCCGTACGGAAGGGAAATAGAGACTATGGGGTCACCTTTGAAAATTACAGAATTGATTGCCAATTTACCGGGAACCTACTTCGTCACAAGACAGTCTGTTCATACCCATAAGCATGTAAGAAAAGCAAAAAAAGCCATCAAAACGGCCTTTATGAACACGCGCCTGAAAAAAGGACTCTCATTTGTGGAAATCGTTTCCAATTGTAATTCAGGCTGGAAGATGAATCCAAATGATTCCAATACCTGGATGGAAGAGCATATGTTCCCCTATTTCCCTTTAGGGGATATAAAGGTGAAGGGTGAATTAAAACAAAAGTTATGACAGAAGAAATCATCATTGCAGGATTTGGAGGTCAGGGTGTGCTCTCCATGGGGAAAATATTGGCCTACTCGGGTATTATGGAAGGTAAGGAAGTGAGTTGGATGCCCTCTTATGGTCCGGAGATGAGAGGTGGTACTGCTAATGTCACTGTTATACTAAGTGATGAGCGCATAAGTTCACCCTATCTAAAGGTATACGATACTGCTATTATCCTCAATCAACAGTCCATGGACAAGTTTGAGCACTCGGTAAAACCGGGTGGAGTTCTTATTTATGACCCTAACGGTATTGTGGCACATCCCACGCGTACGGATATACGTATCTTCCAAATAGAAGGAAACCGTCTCGCTACAGAGATGGGAAATAAAAAAGTGTTTAACATGGTAGTGCTGGGGGCATTTTTAAAGGTAAAGCCCATCGTTGGCCTAGACAATGTCATTGAAGGTTTAAAGAAATCCTTACCGGAGCGCTATCATCATTTAATACCCATCAATAAAGAGGCCATTGCCAAAGGTATGCAACATATCGTTGCTCACCTGCCAAAAGCAGAGGCGATCTGACCACTTGCCGAAAGTGTCTGCCAATTCCAAATAGAGTCTAAAAAGCCTTTTTTATGAGGTCTTAGTCTAAAACCTCCAAATAAAAAGAAGGTAAGCTCTGTTGTTAAATACACGAAATTGATTTTACATTACAGATGTCCTTTTAATTTACACTTAAAATAGCGTTTATGAATTTTGCACTCTTTATTGGTCCCTGGCAAGTACTTCTGATCCTAAGCGTTGCGTTTCTTTGGATAATTCCTGCTGTTTTAGCACTGATAGATATCGCGCGCAATGAATTCACGGGAAACAACAAAGTGATCTGGATTTTAATTGTAGCTTTTGGAAGCTTTATTGGCCCACTGCTTTACTTTGCTGTTGGCAGATCCCAAAAGTTACCGAAGCCATAATAATGATTAGCATTCAAGCGAATTGATAGTGCTTGGCCCCTTTCAATACACTTATTCTGAAGCAGTCTCAGGGGTCATTGGTTTAACAATTACGTAGTCGTACTGTATTTTCCAACCGTCCTTGTGCTTCTTCCAATAGACCATGTAGTCGCCAATCATTTGCATTGAGGGCATGGGACTGTTTTCATTAGCGGTAAACCTTTGTATCCCGCGACCGCGCTCCACCGCATGATCTCCCAGATACTTGAAATCCAGTATTTCCAACTCTAATTTCCAATCCCCAATCTGCGCTGCATCCATTTGTGCCTGGACCCAGGCTTTTCGCCCTTCAATTGGAGCTTGTCCCGAAATCATTTGTACCACGTCCTTAGCAAAGTACTCACCAGCTTCTTCATATTTACCTTGTTCGATAAGTAGGGGAATCATCTTATTGGCCTCTTCAATAGCTGCACGGGCTTCTTTCTCGGCTCGTTCTAATTCTATGGCTGCTTTCTCAGCCTCAAACTGAGCCTTTTCCTCATTCTTACAGCCGGCAGTTAACAACAATAGTACTGCAAGCAATCTTAACGTTTTCATTTGTTTGGTTGATTTTAATTAGTGACTTATTAATTAGACAATTCTAATATAATGATTTATAGGCAAATAAGGCTTATCGACTTCTAACCACATGTGTATTCATGGGTAAATGATATTTCTTGCCTTCCCTGACTAAAGCAAATCTATGAGACCTAAACCATTTTGCTCATTATTATCAGCCCTTAATGGGATACTTGTTGTTTCCATATACATTTTGCTATTTTTAATGTCTCTTTCTACAACTTCACGAGAGCAAATTAATTTATGAAAAGAACAATTCAACTACTTCTAGCCATCATCATGATCCTTCTTTTTACGATGTGGCTTACCGATACCGGATATCTACTTAGAGGAGTTCGTACCGTTTACCTGAGGGGAAATACCGATGTGACCATTGACGATTATACTGTTCAGGAAACAGCGCTCATCAAGGCTGCAAAACCTCAACCCTGGGCACTCCATGAGCAGTATAATAAGGTAGAACTGTCAGAAGAATTTTTGTCATTCAATACAAAGCATCAATCCATCGCCTACCTGGTGATCCTTGACGGTAAAATACTTTCAGAAACCTATTTTGGTGTGGGTGGTAAAAATCATCTTTCAGGAATTTGGTCCATCAGCAAAACCTATACTTCTCTATTACTTTTAAAAGCCGTACAGGACGATTTGATTGAAAGTATTGACGATCCTGTGAGTAAATACATTCCAGAGTGGAAAGTAGAACAGGATGAGCCCCTAACGCTAAGACACTTAGCTTCGATGAATACCGGTTTGTTTTGGGACGAAGAGGATCACAGTCCCTTTTCCCTCATTGCCAAACTCAATTTTTACGGAGATTTAGAATCCTACACATTGGAGGACCTCTATGCCGTTGGATCCCCTGGAGAACAACAACACTACAACTCGGGAGGCACTCAGCTTCTGGGAACTGTTCTCAATCGGGTTCTGGAACCCAAAAGCATCAGTAAGTACCTTGAAGAATCCTTTTGGGTTCCACTTCACTATGAGCATGACGGCCTCTTTATACTCGATTCAAAACAATACAGAAACGAAAAGACCTTTGGTGGACTCGTCAGTACTGCCAGAAACGTTTCGCGAATAGGGCAACTTATCAATAGTAAAGGCCGTTGGAATGGAGAACAAATACTCACCGAAGAAGACCTCCGGTTGATCACCTCACTTCCATACAATAACCAAACTTACACCTTTGGAATGTGGACAGGAATGTATCAAGGCCATCGTTATTTCTACCAGGCTGGTTTTGGGGGGCAGTTCTGTATTTCTTTTCCTGAACACAATCTGGTCATTACGCGACTGGGCCATAAAACCACTAAAAAAGAAAATATTAACGCTGTATCTCCGGATACCAAGGTTTACATACAGGAAGCACTTCGAATTGCGACAGAAGCAACCAAGAAATCTCAATAAGGGTGCATATGGCGACTGTTGTTAAAAGAGGAATATACTTTTTGCCGAGGGCAGTAGGGACCTTAATTACATGATTAATTTCAAATATTCTCCACGAGGAATATTTTTTGCCCCAAGGCTTTCAAGATGACTGGTGTGCAACTGACAGTCGATCAGTCGGTAATCCCCGCTTTGAACCATCGTAATAAAAGCTAACTTACTGGTATTGGATTCGAGAGCAAACATACTTTCTCCACAAAACACTCCATTTCCCAAATCCACTCCGTAAAGCCCCCCAACAAGTTTTCCATCCCTCCATACTTCATAAGATCGTGCGAAATCATTTTGGTACAGGGTCAAGTAGGCATCAATCATTTCAGCGGTGATCCATGTACCTCGCTGATCTTCCCGCTTTATTCTTGCACATTGTAGAATCACCTCACGAAAAGATCGATTAACCGTCACCGAAAAAAGATTCTTTCTCATAAGGGAGCGCATGCTTTTAGAGACCTTTAAATCTTCGGGGAATAGCACAAATCTTGGGTCGGGAGACCACCATAATATAGGTCCACCCTCCTCGTACCAAGGGAATATACCAGACTGGTAGGCATGAATCATCCGTTCCAGAGATAAATCACCACCAATTGCCAGCAACCCGTCCTCCGACGCTTCGCTAAGGTGAGGAAACTGAATTTTTTGATCTAAAAAATGCATACTCTGTGTTTACTCTTAGTGTTATAGCGGCTCATCACTCATTAAAAATGACATATTACTTTGAAAGTAAAAATATTTTTTCAATCTTTGCATTGACCTTTGTGTAATAAATTTGTTCATCATTGCTTTTTTTTGAGTTTGTTTATGAAGGTCGAAACCTAAAACCACAATACTAAGTCCTGATTAACCGTCAGGACTTTTTTTATGCAAAAAAGACCTGCCGTGCAGCAAGTCTTTTTTTATTACAATATATGATATACCTTTTAAAAAGGCAGATCATCAAAATCGTCCTCATTCACATTAGTCGCTGGTTCGAAGGCATCTGCCGGTGGGATTGGAGGCATTTCATCGGTTGTATTTTCTGTCTGAAGTGCCTCAATGCGCCACCCCTGAACAGTATTGAAGTATTTGGTTTCGCCTTGCGGACTCACCCATTCTCTACCTCTTAAATTGATGCTTATTTTGACCTGTTGCCCGACGGAATATTGATCCAATAAGCTGGTCTTATCCTGAATGAATTCTACCAGAATATGTTGTGGATATTGTTCTTCGGTGGTCACCACCACTTCTCTCTTTCTAAATCCGTTGTTTCCATACTCTTTGGTCTCTCCGAGCACCTTTATCTTTCCTTGAATTTCCATTCTCTTCGTTTAAAACATTATACTTTTCTCTAGGCTACGAAAGTAATAACTTCCAGGCACTTTCCACATCTCCATAGCTCAAATAATTCTTGGCCAGTTTATGCTTTTCTCTATGGGAAGCTTCTGAAATGTTAGGATACCTTTCTTTGAGATCTGCTATGAATTCTGAGACCTCTTTACTATTAGGAAGACTCTCCACGTTACCCAGCATCCCCAGATCATTACCCGTAAGTATCATGCTATTTTTTACATGGTCTGGCATGCCATCTACTCCAATTCCCAAAGACTTTAACGGCTTTGGTATTTCAAAAAAACCTGCTCTGGCCCTCGTGTAGTAACTCCCCCCTGCTCTGGCCACCAAGTCCAAAGCCTCCTGATTAATACTTTGGTCTTCGTTTAATACCTCATCTGTCATGTGCATTTTTAAGACCTCGCAAATGATCAGGTTTCCTGCACCTCCATCTTCCCCCAAAGAAATAATATCATTAATCTTGCACTCGAACTGTACAGGTGATTCTGCAACTCTGTAAGGCCGTATCGTGTCTGAGGCCAGCATGGTTAATCCGGATTTGTCAAACTCGTTCACCTCTGACGGATATTCTGTACTGCTCAGCGACATCTGGTGTACTATCTCAAAATTGACCACGTTTATGACTACCTCAGGAACGTCGTGTACATTCTTCAAAGTGTCCTTAACCGAGTTGTCACGTACTCGTCTGGCAGGTGAAAAGGCCAGAATCGGTGGATTGGAGCTAAAAACATTGAAATAACTAAAGGGAGATAGATTAGGAACCCCTTCCTTACTTATGGTGCTGGCAAAAGCAATTGGCCTGGGTGCTATGGCACTTAATAAATAAGCGTGCATTTGAGCAGTTGACAGGTCTTTTGGAAAATATGAAATCATACAGCCTGTGGATTTATAACAAATATAACCAATAGCCTCATTGAATAAAATATTTTGGCTGTAGGTACGAACAATAATTGTTAAAGAATTGCATTATATTGACAGCACAAAGCAATAAAGCACATGGATATTGGCTTGAACAGAAATCTGTTTCGTTGGATCTTAATAGTTTCTTCGTTTATCATTATATCACTCATTTTATGGAATACATATGTCTTTTTTCAGAAATTCAAATCTGAAGAACGCGTAAAAATGAAAACCTGGTCCATCGCACAGATAGACTTAAACAGTAATACCAATCTGGACGCGGATATCAATCCGGTCACCTCGCATGTCATTACGGAAACCATCCTCAGCACTCCCGTTTTAGTGTTAGATAGAAACAATGCGTTGAGCAGATCTGAAAACATAGAAGAACGGTTTCTTAAGGACAGTAGTTCAATAAGGGAGCTGGTTGAAAAATTCAGTGCTGAAAATCAACCTATTGAAATAAAAGTACAGGATCAGGTGATTCAGACTATTTATTATGGTAACTCCCCAATCCTGAACAAGCTCAAATACTATCCTTTATTTCTACTCTTGATCATTTTTCTGTTTTCGGCAGTAGTCTATTTCTTTTATAAGAGTACCAAAAATGCCGAACAGAACAAATTATGGACAGGAATGGCCAAAGAAACAGCTCACCAGATCGGCACACCTCTTTCATCTTTAGTTGGATGGGCCGAAATTCTGCGAGCCGAACAGGTTAATCCTGAATACATTGCTGAAATTGAAAAAGACATTAATCGACTAAAGACCATCACGGAACGTTTTAGCAAAATAGGATCCATACCAGTACTGGAACCACTGGATGTGGTGGCTCTTACAGAACAATCCTATGAGTATGTAATGTCCAGAAGTTCCAAATTAATTGACTTTAGCTTTAACGCAGGCAAAGATCCTTTGATGGTATCAATCAGTCCGCAACTATATGGTTGGACAATTGAAAACCTGGTGAAAAATGGGATAGACGCAATGAAAGGGAAAGGCGCCCTGGTTATTGATATTGAGAGCGATCATTCTTCGGTTTACATCAACATAACCGATAGTGGAAAGGGCATTCCTAAAGCCTTGTTCAATAAAATATTTGACCCGGGATTCACAACTAAAACGCGAGGCTGGGGTCTTGGTTTGTCTTTGTCTAAGCGTATTATAGAAGATTATCACAAGGGAAAACTTAAAGTATTGAAGTCTGAAATTGAAAAAGGAACCACTTTTCAGATCTCCCTAAGTCTGCTTTAATCGTCATAAACTCCTCTTATTAGTGCAGCCGTTTCTTCAAAATCATTCACACTTAATGATTCTTTTGAGGAAAAACGGGCATCTTCCATGGTGTGAAGCGGAATCAGATGAACGTGAACATGAGGTACTTCTAGTCCTATCACGGTCATGCCTACCCGTTTACACGGAATCACCTTTTCAATAGCGAGGGCCACCTTTCTGGAAAATGCCATCAGTCCCATGTAGGTTTCTTCATCCAGATCAAAAATTCTATCAACTTCCTTTTTTGGGACGCACAAAGTATGACCTCTGGAGTTAGGGTTAATATCCAGAAACGCATAAAAACCATCGGTCTCGGCAATCTTGTAAGAAGGAATCTCGCCTCCAATTATTTTTGTAAAAATAGACGACATAGATACTGTTTAAGTAAACTCTATAAAAATAATAAGATTCTTCGATTTACTGCTGAAAAATCAGTTCAACCAAAGAATCTTCTAAGAATCCTCGTTCTGGGTATTTTCAGCGGGAAATTTCCAAAATATCAAATTTCACAGTTCCATTAGGCACCTGAATTTCTGCAACATCACCAACCGATTTACCCAAAAGCCCTTTACCTATAGGGGAGTTTACGGAGATTTTGCCCGATGCGAGATCGGCTTCACTTTCCGCAACAAGCGTATAGGTCATTTCCATGCCATTTACCTGGTTTTTGATCTTTACAGTGGAAAGTGCCAGCACCTTGGAGGCATCCATCTGAGATTCGTCTATGACACGTGCGTTTGCTAGGGTTTCCTCCAGTTTAGAGATCTTCATTTCAAGAAGTCCCTGTGCTTCTTTAGCAGCGTCGTATTCAGCATTTTCACTGAGATCACCTTTATCTCGTGCTTCGGCAATAGCCTGAGAGGCCTTAGGTCGCTCTATATCTTTAAGTATCCGGAGCTCTTCTCTCAGCTTTTTTATTCCTTCCAATGTATAGTAAGATACTTTACTCATAGTTCTGTCGTTTTATTCTAAACCTGCAAAAATGTTTGTTATTCCCTACTGATCCAACAAAAAGACTGTCAGCAACCGGGTAAATGCAAAAAATCCCGCTTTCACGAGATTGTTGTACAAATATACGAAACTTTTACAGATGGGTTTAAATATTGTAACTTAGGGCTCTTTTAAAGACTTGGATGAAATTAATTAAATTCCTTCTTCTGATGGCTCTGCTTACTGCCTGCAGCAGTGACGACAACAATAATAATTGCGGCTTACTTATTGATGTCAATGTTAATTTGACCATTAATTTAAACCTGCCTCAGTTCAATCAGCTAAACTTTCCTGGTGGTGTTGCTTATGTGGGAGGGCAAGGTAATGGAGGTATTTATCTTATTAGAGCTAATAACCAGACCATTTTGGCCTGGGATGGGGCAGATCCTAATTTTACCTTATCGGACTGTTCCCTGATGACACTGGACGGAACCATTGTTAGTAGTTCCTGCAATGGCGGAAATGAATTCAGCCTGTTTACAGGAGGCCCCATTGGCGATAATCCACCCCCTTGCCCCCTTAAACCCTACCGGGTACAATTTGTTGGTGACAATACTTATGTCATTACGGACTAGAAGAACAAGGAGATGCCCGCTAAAAAGTTAATGGTTGCCTGAGGGTAAAATCCTGCCCCCTCAAAACCATCTCCGGAGTAATAGTACCCATTGGAAATGAATTCCTCATTAAAGAGGTTGTTTACCAGTCCGGTGAGAACAATTCTGTCGAAGACACGATCTGTCTCAATGGTATACACCAGATTAAAATCATGTATGAAATAGGCTTCCAGACGAGAAAGTTCAGCCTCTGTATTACTCATGAATTGGTCTCCCACATACTTCGATAAGAATGAAAGCTGCAGTGGGTCAATAGGTCGAAAAATGATAGCGTTAGCACCAACAATGCCGGGCGAGAAGGCAATTTCGGTGGTACCAAGATTCAGTAAATCCCCATCCACAGAAGCTATAAAATCCTGATTTCTGTTACTACTAAGTGTTAGATTTGGCTGAAGGGTCCATCTCTCCCCAAGAGGTATCACAGCCTCCATTTCCAGCCCTATTCTGTAACTATTACCGCTATTGGTACGAATGGGGCTGCCCACGTCATCCAGGTCACCTGTCAGGACCAGCTGGTCCTGGTACAACATAAAATAGGAGTTGGCATTGAAGCTAAAACCACCTTTTTTATGTCTCCATCCCATTTCAAAATCGTTAAGTTGCTCAGGTCTCACTTCCGGATTATTTTCAAAATCTGCTCTCCTGGGCTCCCTGTTGGCTCGGGCATATGAAAAATAAAGGTCGTTGGAAGTATTTAGCTCATAGGTGATGCCCGCCTTGGGGTTAAAAAAAGTGTAATTGACATCGATATCAAATGGTTGTAAAGATGTTGACTCCTGTCCTGAGGTCTCGTAATTGACATTCCTGATCTGAAGGTCTCCAAAAAGACTAAGCTTGTCATTGAGCTGGTAACTGGCCTTGACAAAGGCCGAAAGATCGTTCTTTTTCCCATTTCCTTCATAGTAGCGCTCGCCTGGAGGTAATTCCGAGGCATACTCTGCCCAGATCACCTCTCCAAAATGATCTCCATCATAATGACTGAAGGAAGTTCCAAAAATCAGATCAAGCGTATTGGTTTTATAATTAGCATTGGCATTCACCACGTAAAAATCATTATCGAGCCAGCGCCTTCTCACATAGTCCTGACTATCCACCAACTCACCTCCTACCGTGATGGCCTCAAGTCCAAGAAAATTGAAACTGGCATCGGGAGCAAAAAGGATATTGCTATAGTAATAGTCATCTACATACTCCTCGAAGTATCCTCTGCCATAGGTGTAATTGAAGGAGAGTGTTGTTGACCAATTCTTAGCATAGCGCTGGTTCCAGTGCAATTGATAGTGATCCTGATTGTAATTGTCTACCTGGTTGTCGTAATAACCTGTAATCGCACCGGTATCGTCCATCTGGATCCCACTGATATTGTATCTTCTGTTTTCATCGATATTTGGATTTTCCCCTACTGCAGCTACTGTGGCAGGATCAAAGCCAAACCAAGACTGATAGGTCACTTCCTCTCCACCAAAGACCACTGCCTTGATAAGGGTGTTGCCATCTAGGTATGTGCCCTGAAGGAAATAGGACTTAAGGTCTGCCCGTGCGCGATCGATGTAACCATCGGAGGCAATATTGGATAAGCGACCGGATATTTCGAAGTGATCGTTCATAAGACCTGTACTGAATTTTATGGTGTGCTTACGCGTATTAAAGCTCCCAAAGGAAGTCGATATCTCACCTGTAGGCTCATAAGTGGTAGCGTCTGTAAGTATGTTCACACTGGCTCCAAAGGCACCAGAACCATTGGTAGAGGTGCCCACCCCCCTCTGAAGCTGAAGACTTTCTGTTGAAGATGCAAAATCACCTAGATTTACCCAGAATGTTCCCAGTGATTCTGCATCGTTATAAGGAATACCATTGATGGTCACATTGGTAGACTGGGAGCTGACTCCCCTGATTCTTAATCCGGTATATCCAACACTGGCTCCTGCATCTGAAGTATTGACCACAGATGGCAGAAATTTAAGAATCTCAGGCATGTCCTGACCCAGATTTCTTTTAGAGATCTCCTTTTTAGAAATGTTGGTGTGCGTAATAGGTGATTCTGCTTTCACCCTTACTGCCTGCACCAGAACCTCGTCCAGTTTTTCAATTTCAATCGAGTCCTTCTGCCGTTGCTGTGCTACCAGTGAAATACCGAATAATAATGCACTGACAGATACGAATAACTTTTTCATTACGATTAGCTTCTAATCGAATAAAAAGAGGTGATTATTCTTATTTTAGTTTAAATAGTGCTCAAAAACAATCAAGCACGATATCCCTAAACAGCATTACCTGTTCCAGGTTCTATGGGTATGATCTCAGCCCGTTTGATTGTTGATTTATGATTGTGATTTCTGAAATTAGATCTTCATTCCTTAATCATCGATCTTAAATCTCCAATCTCTTTTGGGCACCCCTTTTGAGAACGTTGCAAAAATACAACAAAAGGTACAAAACGAAATAAACGCATTACATTTTATCTTGAGAATGTTGAACTTAATTAATTTTGGGCGGCTTTCTGTTTATTTTCTTTTCGGACTGCCTTTTTTTACTCTCAAGTCGCTTTTTTTTCACTCCTGCAGGAATTCTGGTAGGTTTTCTCTTTTTCTGGGGTCGCAAACCTGCCTCCAACAGTTCCAAAAACCTATTGATAACCTTTTCTTTATTTCTTAATTGACTTCTTGTCTCATCTGAACTGAGGCTGAGAAGGCCCTCCTTACTAATGCGGTTTTTATATTGTTTTTTCAGCAGGTCCTTTTGAACTTCTGAAAGAAATTGAGAGTTTTCAATGTCAAAGCTAAGCTCCACCTTTGTGGCTACCTTATTTACGTGCTGACCGCCGCTCCCCGAGCTTCTAACCGCTTTAAACTCCAGTTCACTTAAAACAGCCTCTTTATCAAACATCTCCTATTTGATGTGGTGGCTTCAGGAGGTCATTAACAGTTTTCACCGGGTTGAACGTGATTACAGGAACCTCCACAAAAATGGTGTTCCAATGAGCCATACTCCCATTCCAGAGCCCGGGCAATTCATAGGCTTTTAAAGGCTGTCCATTTTTTGTTTTATGCGTGATAAATGCAGACTTTTCATCGATAAAATCATTGAGATCGAACTTATTGCCTCTGTAATCTCTGGTTCCACAGACGATATCTACCGGGTTAAAATGAGTTGCATTTAGCAAAATGTTCTTCTGTGCCTGGTCCTTAAGGTTTACCTGAGCGGATTCCACGATCTGAAGGGAAATATTCCAGTTTTGATCGCGCACCCAAAAAGGACCTCCTCCCGGCTCTCCTTCGTTCTTGACCATCCCGCATACCCGAATAGGCCGATTGAGTTTCTCTCTGAGGTACTCTCTTTTATAATTATCTGAATACTTTTCAAACTCTTCGGACACTTTTACATTTAATTGTCGTGTTAAAAATTCTGCTATGGTGTTCAGTTCTTGTTCAGACAAAAATGCACCCTCCAATTCGCGCATGTACTGAAAGGCCTGATCCTGGACTTTAAGAAGAATCCCGGCGAGTATTTTTTTGTATTTGGCCACCTCCTCTTTAAGCATGAAAACCACCACATTATCAATATTTTTTATAAAAATAAGATCGGCGTCGAGAGCATTCAGATTCTGAAGAAGTGCTCCGTGTCCAGAGGGTCTGAACAGTAAGGAACCGTCATCTGTCCTGAAAGGCTCATTATTTGGAGTGACGGCGATAGTATCGGTGGACTGCAATTGATAAGAAAACGAAATGTCAAAAGTAACCCCTGTAAATTCCTCTACCTTCCTTTTGATTCGTTCATACTCTTCAACAAATTTATTCTTGAACTTCTCAGAGATTGTAAAATGTAAGGCTGCATTTTTACCATCTGAAGTATAGAGTGCTGTTTCAAAAAGGTGTTCTTCAAAAGCTGTTGAAATAACCTTGTTTTTATACTCGTGAAATGGTAAAAGACCTTTGGGATAATTGCCAAAGTTAAGCTTATCTTCATCCAGCATGGTATGTACAAAAGCGAGCGTTCGTTCCCTTACACTGGTCATTTCTCTATAGTTTAACCCCCTTGCCTGCATATGTTTCAAAACTTGATCGTAAAACGGGAATTTCTCGAGACCCACAAGAAACAGAGACAGTTCTCTGAGCTGGTGCTTATTGATGTAAGAATTTATAGACTCCTTCTCAGGGTCGTAATCTTTCAAAAATTCGAATAGAAATTTAAACATCCTCGTGGCGGCACCGGAAGCAGGAACGAATTTGATGAGGGAATAGTCTCCTTTTCTGGCTTCAAAATAACGAATGGCATCTTCCATGGATGCCTCCTCCAAAGGCATGATCCCGTTGTTAATCGTAGCAGCCTCCAGCAAATGAGTGTAAGGAAGTCCCATTCTAAATAGTTCTATTTGCTTCTTAACCCGATCAATGGTTAGTCCTTTTTGCTCGATCATTTTTAAATCCTGCTCCGTTAAATTCATTGGTTCTTTTGTAATAATTTATCGATTGTCTTTATGGCAAAGTTAAAGCGCTCTGACTGATTTCCCTTGAGTAGAACAAAAGGTTTATCATATCTTAACAATGCCTGATGAAAGGCCTCAAACATTTGCAGCCGTTCATTTGGTCTGTCTCTTAAGTCGTCTGGTACCCACGGTGTATCAATATAAGTTAAGAAATATAAGTCGTATTGATTTTTAACGGCATAAGCATCCAAAAGAGGATCGCAGATTCCTGAGTAGTAGGTTTCACTGTAGACCTTTGTTTCCAATAGATCAGTATCACAAAACAAAACCTTATTTGCTAAGGTTGCATACTGATTCTCAAGGTCCATTTGGCCTAAGGCAATGGGCAGCAGATCCTGCGCTTCACATATTTTTTGTTCGCGGTCCCATTTCTTCTGAAGATATTCACGTGCGTACTCAGGAACCCAAAAGGTCTTGTAGTGCTCCGCCAGTTGTCTGCACAGGGTTGTTTTGCCTGTAGATTCAGGCCCGTATAGTACAAATTTTAAGCAGTCTGAGGGTTGCTGTTTAAGCTTTTCTTCCATTCTATGTATCCGTAAATCGCAAGAACTGTAAAGATAAGGTATTGAAGGGAGAGCATCCCTAATCCGCGATAGGCATACAAAGGAATGGTAATGAGATCCCCGATGATCCAAAGAGTCCAGTTTTCAAGTTTTTTATTGGCCATGTACCACATGGCTGTAAAAAAGATACCAGAGGTCACTACATCTATATAATTTGGTAGCCTTAGTTCATAATTGAACAATCGATACACCCCATAAGTCACAAAAATGGTTAAAATAAACAAAAGGAGACCGGTAAGCCTCTCATCTCGGTTGGTTTTTGAAATTGGTACCAGATAGGTATTTCCTTTTTTTCTAGACCAATTCCACCATCCGTAGATGCTCATGATTGAATAGTAGAGATTCATCATCATGTCGCCAAGATACCTGTTAATGTACAAAAGGTAAACGGTAATCATAGTACAAATAATCCCTGTTGGATATACAAGAATGTTTTCCTGTTTGGCGTACCAGACACTGGCAATACCAAAAACAAATGCCAAAGCCTCTAACCAAACTTGCCAAAAAGGAATGTTGCTGTAGGCTTCCAGAAAAAAATCAAAAATCGGGCTCATAAGCACTGCGATTGGTTTTAACCATTTTAATGTGCAAGACGGCGATGTCCAGATCACTAAATGACCTTTTGATGGCTTTGGTTAAAAAAGGCATCAATTCATCGTAATCCCCAAAGATCTGTGTACTGAGCGGATTCTCCAGTACCGTGAATCCAGAATTGCGAAGTTCTTTTATAAATGCTACGATATGCGGTTCGTAATTATCTTTTAATGGCGTTAAGGTGAGCTCTACTGATATTTCCATGTGATCAAAATGATTCTTGCTGCTGAAAGGGTTTAAAAATACCTGTGTTTTGTTCAAGGGCAGTCCCTAAAACAACCATGTCTGCCCCGGCGGAGCGAGCTGCCTTCATTTGAGTTTTATTGCTGATTCCTCCGCCCACAATCACAGGAATATCAACACATTCCTTCACTGCCTGAATTATTTTTGGCGCTATGGGGTGAAGCGCTCCACTGCCTGCTTCAAGATAAATTAGTTTCATCCCTAATAGCTCACCGGCTTTGGCCGTATGGACAATCTTTTCAATATCGTCCGTTTTCATAGGAAGAGTCCCACTTACACGCTCTACTGACGATTCTGAACCACCATCAATAAGAAGATATCCAGTAGGGATTACTTCAAGTCCCGCGCTTAACAACTGAGGAATAGCCCGGACGTGTTGTTCGATTAGATACTCCGGATTTCTTCCGGATAAAAGGCTTAAAAATAAGAGGCCATCGGCCACCTGAGAAATTTGGGTTGCGTCACCCGGAAACAGGACAACCGGCAGTTCACTATATTTTTTGATTTCCAGAACCAATTGCTGGGTCTGTTGTCTGGGCACGCTACTACCGCCAACAAAGATGTGTGTGGCTCCCGAGGAATGAATCTGCTTCATTTTTAGTTCAACCGTTTCAATAGCCTCTTTGTCAGGATCAAGAAGAACGGCCATAAGCATTTCCTGTTTTCGGTGAAGTATATTTTTATAAATACCATTCATATCACAAGGTATAGGCACAAGTAAAGCCATCAAATTCCATAAACTCTATTTCGTGTTTCTGCTTGATACCGTGATAATCGATCCAGGCAGCAGTACTTTTATCTTCCAGCATAAAGGGAATGACCAGAAAATGCTTTTTAAAAACCATTCCCGGTGTAGCAAACAGCTTATAAAGCGATTCCTTGGCAGCCCAGATAACTGTGAGTTTGCGCACCAGTTCATTATGGCCTTTATTTAAATAGGCCCACTCGTAGTCAATAAACTTTGGGGCGATGATCGCTATTTTAGTCCGTTGCTTTTCAATATCAATTCCTGTAGGGTGATCGCTCAACACAATTCCTGAAAAGGAGAAAGAATGTGTTATGGAAATGTATTTACCATCCTTTAAATGAGGTTTCCCATAATCATCATAATACAGGTCCCTATCGGTATACCCAAACTCCCGAAGTAAATGCCGTACACTCAGAAAACCACGCTGGTGAATCTCGCTTTTCATATCAAGTAGTCGCTTTTTACTTACTTCCTTGAGATCCAGTGGGTGCAGAAGTTCTTCATAGGACTCTGTGATGTGCCAAATTTTAACTTGAGTTTGATGGCTGGGATTAAGGGATTTATAAATTGGCATTTATATTTCTCAGTGTTAATGATTACCTTTGCACCGCCTAATTGGTAAGAGGTAAAATCTCGAAACGAATTTACTTATTTTAAGCGCGTTTCCAAAAGAAGACTTTTTAGAAAAAAATTGAAAAAATACTTATGAGCACTAAAACTATGACGTATGTACCTTACAAAGTAAAAGACATTTCTTTAGCAGAATGGGGTAGAAAGGAGATTGAACTAGCTGAAGCAGAAATGCCTGGTTTAATGAGCTTAAGAGAAGAATACCAAGACAGCCAGCCTTTGAAAGGTGCGCGCATTGCAGGTTGTCTGCATATGACCATTCAAACCGCCGTACTCATTGAGACATTGCAGGCTTTGGGTGCAGAGGTCACCTGGAGTTCCTGTAATATTTTCTCAACACAGGATCAGGCTGCTGCAGCTGTAGCTGCTGCGGGTACTGCTGTTTATGCTTGGAAAGATATGACCGAAGAAGAGTTCGACTGGTGTATCGAACAAACACTTTTTTTTGGTAAGGATCGTCAACCTTTAAATATGATCTTAGACGATGGTGGTGATCTGACCAATATGGTACTTGACAAGTATCCACACCTGGCAAGTGGTATCAAAGGCCTTTCAGAGGAAACGACTACAGGGGTTCACAGACTTTACGAACGTGTTAAGAATGGAACCTTACCCATGCCGGCCATTAATGTTAATGACTCTGTAACCAAATCTAAATTTGACAACAAATACGGGTGTAAAGAGTCTGCTGTTGATGCGATCAGAAGAGCTACCGACGTTATGCTGGCAGGAAAACGCGTCACAGTTTGTGGATATGGCGATGTAGGTAAAGGGACTGCTGCTTCCTTTAAAGGTGCCGGAAGTATCGTGACCGTTACGGAGATTGATCCTATTTGTGCCTTACAGGCAGCCATGGACGGTTTTGAAGTAAAACGCCTCGAAACAGTGGTCGGAAACTCAGATATAATCATTACCTCTACAGGAAATAAAGATATTGTTCGAGCAGAGCATTTTAAAGCCATGAAAGACAAGACCATCGTCTGTAATATTGGTCATTTTGACAATGAGATACAAATGGCATGGCTCAACGAAAACTACGGTAGTACTAAAGTGACTATCAAGCCCCAGGTAGACAAGTATACTTTGGATGGTAAAGACATCATTGTGCTTGCTGAAGGTCGTTTGGTAAACCTGGGCTGTGCGACCGGGCACCCAAGTTTTGTAATGAGTAACTCCTTTACCAACCAGACCCTTGCACAGATCGAATTATGGAGAAACTCAGAAAATTATGAACACAAGGTGTACATGCTGCCTAAGCACCTGGACGAAAAAGTGGCCAAGCTACATCTGGAAAAAATAGGTGTTGAGCTTACGGAATTAAAAAAGGAACAGGCCGACTACATCGGAGTGACTGTTGAAGGACCCTATAAGCCCGATCATTACAGATACTAATCTATTTCTATTATAAAAGGAATAACATCTATAAATAAAACCAAAAAACCCAGGCGAGTCGTCTGGGTTTTTTTATAGATCTAACCAATTCTTAAAATTACTGGTTCGTTCGCGCGAAACAATTATTTTTTCTTCTCTTGGTGGATGGAGCTTTAAAAGTAACCTACTGTTAAAATAGGTGTGTATTTCATTAACGGCTTCAACTGACACCATGTATTTCCTGTTGATCCTAAAGAAGAGTATGGGGTCGAGAATGTCTTCCAATTGGTCAATACTATATTCAATCGGCGATTTGACATTGTCTTTAGTCACTAAAAAAATCAAACCGTCTTCTGCCATAAAATATGAGATATCCCGGATGTTATAAGACTTAAATTGATTTCCTTTTTTTGCAATAAATCGTTTTTTGAATTCTTTCTGAAATAAGGACCTCAAAGCCTCTATTTTTGGCGCCTCGGGTACCTGAACCGATTTATTAAACTTCTCTAAAGCCTTGGCCAGCTCTGTTTTATCAATGGGTTTAAGCAAGTAATCCAACCCGTTATATTTGAATCCTCTGATGGCATATTCATTATAGGCTGTTGTAAAAATCACAGGTGGGTGATCCGGAAGTTGGTCAAGGATGTCAAATCCATATCCGTCATTCAACTGAATGTCTAAAAACAAAAGGTCGGGCATATCGTTGTGATGAAACCAGTTCATTGCACTTTCAACCGAGGCTAATTCGGCCTCGATTCGGCATTCAGGGAGCATCTCTCCAATTAGTGATTTCAATCGTCTGGAAGCTATTTCCTCGTCTTCTATAATTACAGCTCTCATGATCTATGTAATAAGTTTTCTTTTTGGGTGACCCCTAGCCGTTCAGGATTCAGCAAAGGGAGTGAAATCTCAAATGTTGTACCATCATCATAAACTTTCACCTCTCTATCTGTATAAAAGGTGTAGCGCTTTTTTATATTCGAAAGTCCCAGGCCAGTACTGTTATGCTCTTCCTCTCGTCGCCTTATGTTATTAGTGATCACCAAAAATCCCTGTGAGGTTCTAATTTCGATCTCAATGGGCTGTTCCTTGGAATAATAATTATGTTTAAGCGCGTTTTCCACAAGCATCTGAATACTCAACGTAGGGATCTTATACTTTAAATACTGATTTGCCACATCGGTTTGAATCGATATGGATTGTTTGTGCCTGACGGTCATCATAAATACGAAGGAGTCGAGAAACTGCAGCTCCTTCTCCAAACTAATAAGGTCTTGCTCCCTATGATCTAAAATATAGCGGTAACAGGATGCCAGTCTGGAAACAAAATCTGAAGCCAGATCGCGGTCTACGTACATCAGTGAAGTGAGGGTGTTAAGACTATTAAATAAAAAGTGTGGACTAATTTGTGCCTTTAAAGAATGGTATCTGGAACTCATCATTTCCTCTTTGAGTTCTGCAACAGACAACTCAAGTGCAGTCTTATCTTTTGAGATCCAGTAAAACTGATTAAAAACACATAAGCAAAGGGCTAGAAAAGTCGCTCTCAGCATATCGACCATAAACTGATTCCAGGGTGTCATGGTTTCTATTCCGCAAAGGGTAGAAAACTGAAAAATTCCCAAATAGTATATGAGTGCCGCCAGAACTGTACTTATACCCACCGTGACTAATAAGATCTTAATATTTCGTTCAATCTCACTTGAGTTTTCTCTAAACCAATTATTCTTAATCTGGTAATCATTTACTTCCCATCCCACCAGGAATAAAACTATTGCTGTCAGATAATAATAAATTGTATTCCTATTTATATAAGCCTCATTGGGATCGGGTTCTATGCTCAGTTTGATAGCTATAAAAACCAAATTAACAATGAGTATCCTCAAGCCAAGTTTTCTCAGATATTTTAAATCCAGATTAATCATTTTGTTGGTATCAACCTCAAAAGTATAGAATTTAAGCACTCTTAAAAGCGATAATTCTCGAGTTGCCAATTAACTCATTGAATTGAGGATTATAGAACTTGAACCGTAAATGCTTCACTTTTGTGATCAACTCCCTGTTGAAGGACCAAAATACCAGTTGAGAATTTAATATAACAACTCACCTTTTTTTAGTTCCAAAGTTCAGCTAATCCTTGAAATTTTGCTGTATCAATTTCAAAAAATAGATTATGAAAACCTTACAAACACTTGTATTTGTTCTTGCCGTTGGTCTTAGCTGGAGCCAGACCGGTATCATAAAAGGACGCGTGGTAGATGAGCAATCGCAATTACCATTAATTGGTGCAACCATTGAGTTGGTAAATGCACAAACCGCCACCGGCGTGATTACAGACGACAACGGCTATTACACCCTGGAAAATGTTCCTGTAGGCCGACAAACCATTAGAGTAAGTTACATTGGTTTTGAGGCCATTACTGTCCCTAATATTGTGGTGACGACCGGTAAAGATGCCATCGTAAATGTCACGCTTATCGAGGCATTTGACGAACTCGATACCATCGTACTCACCTCAAAGACCAACAAGGACCAACCTGTTAACGAAATGGCCGGGGTCTCTGCACGTCAGTTTAGTTTGGAAGAAGTGAATCGGTTCTCTGGTGGCAGAAGCGATGTTGGAAGGCTAGCTGCTAACTTTGCCGGGGTTTCTGCTCCTGACGACAGCAGAAATGATATTGTAGTTAGAGGTAACTCTCCAACAGGCCTATTATGGAGACTGGAAGGAGTTCCTATTCCCAGTCCAAATCATTTTGGAACCATTGGTACTACTGGTGGACCCGTGTCTGCGCTCAACACAAATATGCTGGCCAATTCAGATTTCCTTACTTCAGCCTTTCCTGCCGAATACGGAAATGCCCTCGGTGGAGTATTTGATCTGGGCTTTCGTAAAGGGAATATGGACGACTATGAATTTACAGCACAAGTGGGTGTTTTTACAGGTTTGGAAGCAATAGCTGAAGGTCCACTCGGCAAAAAAGATGGTTCATTTTTAGTGGCTGGACGTTATTCTCTTATTGGTCTAATCGGTGCCGGAGCTGGAGGTACGGCTGCTGTTCCCAACTATTCAGACCTCTCTTACCACCTGGACTTTGGCAATGGCAAGTGGGGCAACTTCAGCCTATTCGGAATCATCGGGACTTCAGATATCGATTTCCTGGGAGATGAAATTGACGAAGACGATCTGTTTGCAGCTGAAGATGAAGACTCTTTCGTAAAATCTGGATTTAATGTCTTTGGACTTAAACATCAGGTGACCATCGGAGAAAAAAGTTATATCAAGTCGGTTCTTTCCTTTTCGGAATCCAGTAATACATTTGAAGCCGACCGCTATCTAAATAAGGACACCCCTCAGGAAGAAATTGTCAGGTGGACAGAAACTGATGATACTGAAAAGCGCATTGCCCTGTCTTCTGTTTTTAATACCAAGCTCAACAGAAAAACAACCCTGAGGGCAGGTCTGGTCTTTGAAGGATTTAAACTGAAATCACTACTCAGAGATCGTGAGGGAAATGAAGACGAAAATGGGGACGGTATTCCAGACCTTATTACCTTTAGAAATAGTGATGACCGCTTTAGCTTAATACAGCCCTTTATACAAGGGCAATTCAGATTGACTCAAAAACTGACCTTAAATGCTGGTTTGCACACCCAGTACAGCGACCTCAACAAACAATTTGTATTTGAACCGAGAGGTTCCTTGAATTACCAGTTCAAGGACAATCAAAGTCTGGAATTCGGATATGGTGTACACCACCAGAATGCCCCTCTCCCAATACTCTTCCTAAATGAAAATGTGAATGGTCAATTGGTTCAGACCAATAGAAATCTGGATTTCATAAGAAGTCAGCATTTTGTGCTAGGCTACGATCTTAGATTTGCCAATGACTGGCGTGCCAAATTAGAGGTTTACTATCAGGACATAAGCAATGCCGCTGTTGAATCATTTCCTTCCAGCTACTCCACACTCACCGAAGGAGCCGATTTTGGCTTTTCCAATGATAAAGTGTCTTTAGTAAACGAAGGCTCTGGTTTCAATCAGGGTATTGAGCTGACCGTTGAAAAATTCTTTAGTAAAGGCTATTACATGCTTTTTACAAGTTCACTGTTTGAAAGTAAATATGAGGGTAGTGATGGTATTGAGCGCAACACTCCTTTTAATAACGGATATGTTATCAATATGCTGGCAGGAAAAGAAATAGCCATTGGTAGCGACAAAAGAAATGCCATCTTCATGGATACCAGGTTATCATTTGCAGGTGGGCGTTATTTTACTCCTATTGACCTGGAGGCCTCTCAGGCAACGGGTTCAGAAGTGTTAATTGAAGAGGAGGCGTTTTCTCAGCAGTACGACGATTACCTCAGGTGGGATGTGAAGTTTGGATTCAAGCTCAACAGCAAGCGCAAAAAACAATCGCATCAGTTCTATGTAGACCTTCAAAACATCACCAATAGAGAGAATGTATTTGTACAACGTTACAATCGCCTAACCAATCAGGTAGATCAGGTCAATCAGATTGGATTCTTTCCAGATCTGGGATACAGATTTCAGTTTTAAATCCATACCGAAGTACAAATAACCAAACCCCCATTAAAATGGGGGTTTTTCATATCTTGTATGAAATTCATAAAATGAAAGCATCACAACAGCTTTTGAATCAGGTTCAGGAACTGGAGTCCTATATTTCCAGTATGACCATTAAGAATGAAAAAATATCCACCTCTACCGTTGGATGGCAGATAGATCACAGCCTGAAGGTCTTTAATTTGGTTTGCAAAGCGCTACAGGACTCAGACCCATCAAACTTTAAAAACAATGTGTCTTTGATAGGTAGACTTTTATTGGCATTGGGGTATTTCCCACGAGGAAAAGCCAAAGCGCCTAAACAGGTACAACCTCCGGAATTGATTTCTGTTGATGACCTAAATTCCCAAATAAAGCTGGCCAAAAACAACATCACATCCATTGACAAACTAGATAAAAATGCTCATTTCGGCCACCCGTTGTTTAAAACTCTAGATTTAAAAAAGGCCATTCATTTTTTGTCTGTACACACGGAACACCATCTTAAAATCATCAGGGATATCCTAAAAGCTTAGCTAGCCTTTCGGATGCACGAGTTTCATTTCTTCAATGAGGTGCCTGGCACCGGCATACTTATCAATTATAAATAAGACATACCTAAGGTCTACCATAATGTTTCTGCAAATCTCCGGGTCATAGTAGATATCACTCATGGTGCCTTCCCAAACCCTGTCGAAGTTAAGTCCTACAAGATTACCCTCGGCATCAATAGCAGGGCTTCCAGAGTTACCACCTGTGGTGTGATTGGTCCCTAAGAAGCAAACAGGCAGCTTGCCGTTATCATCGGCATAGTCACCATAGTCTTTGGTTTCGTATAGCTCTATCAGTTTTTCAGGCACATCAAATTCGTAATCGCCGGGAACATATTTCTCCATTACACCGTCTAAATAGGTTACGGGGTTGTAATAGACAGCGTCTCTTGGAGCATAACCATTGACCTTTCCGTAGGTTATCCGTAAGGTACTATTGGCATCGGGAAAATACCTTTCACCGGGCATGACTTCCATAAGCGCTTTCATATACCGGGTTTGTAAAGCGTTAATCTCTGTGTTAATACGCTGAAATTCCGGTTCGTACTCGGTGTAAAATTCCATGATCATAGGCTTGGCATACACGTAAGCTGCATCACTATTGAGCTTGGTCAATACCTCATCCATTTCACCCTCGAGAACTGCAAGCGACTTTTCCAAATCTACGAACGCCGTTTTATCGTAAATAGACACATCCACTCTGTCGGTATACATAGGCATTACCTTTTCATAAACTCCGCGGTCTACCTTCACCGAGTAGTTTTTATGAATGCCTTTGACCCGGTCAATGACATTGACTCTAGCTTTGTCAAATGCGGCTTTTCCACCGCCCTGTGCAGCCATTTCCAGCTGAGTCAATCTCAGCATCATCTGCATGAGTTCATTAGTGACCAGAAAGACCTGTACAAAGCTATTGCGTTTGACATTGACCTCTTCAAATTCTGTATAGAGCTTTTCAAATTCTGACAAAAGACTTCCATACTTGGATTCTAGTCCTTGTTCCTTGAGTGCCGCTGTAAATTCTGCTTCAAATTCCCTTTTTATTTCAACGGCTCCACTCTTCTCAATTCCCAGATTTTCTCCAATCCATTTTTTCCAGGCATTGGCGATTCTCGCTTGCTTGGAAGCGTATTGGATCCTTACCAGGTCATCGGATTGCATGTTGGCATCAATTACTTCAAGAGCCGCTTCTCTGATGGCGATATTTGCAGGGTTCAGTTTTTGAGTGATCTGCTCCACAGCCACTGCCGGCAAGTATTCATTGGTTCTCCCGGGAAAGCCAAAAACCATCGTAAAATCACCCTCTTCTATGCCGTCCAGTGACACCGGCAAATAGTGTTTTGGAGTGTAGGGTACATTGTCTTCACTGTAGGTTGCCGGTCTGTTATTCCTGTCGGCATAAATTCTAAATAATGAAAAATCACCTGTATGTCGCGGCCAGACCCAGTTGTCGGTATCACTGCCGAACTTCCCGATACTGGCAGGTGGTGCCCCTACCAACCTAATATCTTCAAAACGTTCAGTTACGAACAGATAGTACTGATTGCCCTTATAGAACGGACGTATCTTTATTCCCTGCCAGTCCTCTTTTTTTACGTTCTTTTCAATAGCATTTCTGTTCTTATCAATTTGAGATTGTTTCTCTCGAGGGGTCATTTCATCATTTACATCCTTTAACATGGCTTCCGTAACATCCTCAATGTGCACTATAAACTCTACGTACAATCCATCATTTGGAAGCTCTTCTTCCATGCTCATGGCCCAGAAACCATTTTTGATGTAGTCATTTTCCAAAGAGGAGTGAGACTGGATCTGGCCAAATCCACAATGGTGATTGGTAAGTAGGAGCCCCTTAGGAGAAATCACCTCACTGGTGCAACCGCCATTAAAATGACCTATGGCATCTTTTAAACTTGAGTTATTGACATCGTAAATGTCTTTTGCAGACAGTTTACTTCCCAAACTTTGCATTTCCTGTTCATTCAGCCCTTCAAGGAGTGAAGGGATCCACATCCCGCCCTGCTGGGCATAAACCTGAACTACAAACAGAAAACAAATAAGTTTTATAAATCGCATGACATCAATTTTAGAGTTAGTGCCTAAAGATAATAAAGGACCTAAATTTTCAGCAAGCCAAAGTGGATAAAAAAAACTGCACCCGGCTACAGGTGCAGTAAATGTTCGTTTAACTATTCTTTAATGTTATTCTGACTTCTCTTCAATCCGCTGCAGAATTTCACCGAAATCATGGAAGTAAAATTCTCTTGAATCCGTCATGGATACAAACAACCCATTCGGGAATAATGGCCCTAAATTTTCTGTTGTTACTTCACAACCATCTGTTTCAATGGTTCCAAGATTCACCTGTTTGATATAGGTATTAGTCTGCCGGTCAAATACAGAGAAGCTATGAGCCTGCTGGTCTGAAACGATAAGATATCCATCACCATTTGGGCCTTTTGCAATGGCCATTCCTTCAATATCACGTTTAAAATTGTGAGCCCCAAAACAATCCAATTCCTCCGATCCCCTATCTGGATGGGCATAGTATTTATGAATGCAGTGCATTTCATCGGCGTAATACAGAAATCCCAGGTCATTGTCAACTACAATGGCTTCGATCTCTTTTTTACCACTAAAAGCGCCAAATTTTCTAAGGAGTTCAAAACGAATTCCTAGGCTATCGGCGATTAACTCATACTGATAGAGGTAATTGATTTTTGGACCAACCTTTCGACTTACAACAGGAAAAAATCGCTCAGATACTGGGTCTTTATAAATGGCGATCCCCATGGGTCTCCTGAGGTCACTCGAAGACTCGTCAACAAATACCGGGAATCCTCCATTATCTAAAGGAGTCATATCAGGAACTGAGAACAGTCGCACTTGGTTCTTTTCTCGTTCAGTGAACATGAGTATATCCGCAACAGTCGAATCAGATAGTTTAAAGCCATAGGCGAGATCAACATTATTTGGATAGCTCAGCCCAGTGATGGACTTTTCCTCAATGATCGCTCCGTTCAGATCAAAGGCATAAACTCCTCCATTCACCTCATCTTTATCGGTACCAAAAACCAAACTTTGTGCAGGGTTTTCTTTGTTTACCCAAATAGCAGGATCGTCTGTATCGTGTGGTGTTTGTTCGGTAATGACCTTAGCAGGAATTTCTGGTAAGGGGTGTCCACAGGACACGACAACTACCGCACAAACCAACATGTAAATGATTTTACTTACGCTTGAATAAGTCATACTTCAATCCTAAACTTGCTCTAATACCATAATATTCAGCCTGCTGTGTTCTGCTGCTTACTCCCTGGAAATACCGCAGTGGCTGATTAGTAATATTATTAACATCTAAAAAGATTCTCAATTGAGGAGTGAGCGCAAAATTCGCATTGAGATCCATCAGCAATTGCTCATCGTAAAAACGATCCTCAAAGGCATTGCCTCCTATTTCATCAATATAGGCATCTGAATAGTTTACAGAAAATCTGATATTAAATCTGTTGTCGTTATAAGCTAAAGAGCCATTAAACATATTGGGAGAGGTACCAGGTAGATCCACATCGGTTCTTTCATCTCCATCCTCATTGTTCACCCCATCAGCTTCAGATGTTATGAAGGTGTAATTTAAATAAATGCTAAAGTTTCTCCAGAAACCTGATAAAAAGTCAAACTGTCTCTGGTAAGCTACTTCAAATCCAAAAATTGAAGCCCCTTCTCCGTTAAGTGGTTGAAATACATCAAAGCCAGTAAGGTCATCTTCCAGGATAGAGGTATAGATAAAATCCTGAATGTCCTTGTAAAAAAGACCACCTGACAAGATGCCCACATTTTTGTAATAATGTTCTGCCATCAAATCAAAACCCATAGAAGTTGTAGGGTTTAATTCAGGGTTTCCTAGATAAATTTCCTGATCTTCATTTACTATGTCTACTGATGGTACCAGGTCTTCATAGTTAGGCCGGGCTAAGGTGTTGGTCCATGCAAACCTTAAAATAGTCCTATCAGAAAAATTGTATTTAAGATGAACACTTGGCAAAACATTTGTATAGTTACTGGATTCTGTAACCTCACCTACCAAATCTTCTTCATCCTCAATTTGATTTCCCGTGGCTTGAATATCTGTATTTTCAATTCTTACCCCTGCAAGAATTAATAGCTTATCTGTTACGTGTTGACTTGCCATCAGATACCCGCATAGACATTTTCAGTTACATCGTAGTTGGCTCTTAAAAATTCATCTGGCACAGGCTCTCCGTTAACTAAGTTTAAGGCTCCTAACCAGCCTTCATCTGCATAAAAACCCGCCTGATATCTCGATCCGGCAAGAAAGTCAGGATCCGAAAGGTCCTTGGTTGGTACGTCAGCTAAGGTGGGAAACTGCTCTTCAAGATCAAACTCGAAAAAATTATTGTCTCTTATTTTGTTCTTAAAGCGACCTCTGAGTCCAACTTTCCAGAACCCGTCTCCTTTATTAAACCAGTCTGCCTGTCCTTCCAGATTCAGAAATACATTAATATCTTCCTCTTCGGTGTACTGATTCTCTTCTGTAATTTCGTCAAACTCAAAATTTGATAAGTCATTTGCAAAATCCTCATCTACTGGGGACATAAATGGAAATTCCGGATTGGTATTGTTATTTATAACAAGATATTCTGTCTTATACTGGGCATATCTCTCATTCAGTCTTTCTTCTGAAGCCTTAGCATAAGATCCCATCCAGTCAAATTTCAAATTCCCGAATAAATGATCTCCTCCAAGCGTATAGTTCTGCATCCGCTGGTCTTCAAGTCGCCTGTTCTTATTCCGATTGTTATCAATACCCCCTTTCGTCTCTCTCGCTGCTTCTACTGGAAAGCGTATCAAGTTATTTTCATCATCAATAAAGAAATCACCAATTCCAATATCTTCAGCATCTAAAATCTCCTGTGCCAGCACATACCTGTTTTCTCTGTCATCCCTCCAGTTATACATGGATTTTAGATAGATACTATTATTAGGGTTAAAACTGTAGTCAAAATTTGCTGAAAAACTGCGTCTTACCCGCTGAATCAAATAGGTACGCGTTTCAGTAACATCGGTGTATGGGTTGACATCGGCCTCCACAACATCTGAACCGTCAAAATATTCAAATTCATCGTTCCATTCGGCCTCAATATTATCAGATCCGAAATTGTTGTCGTAAATCGAAGCAGAGACCATCCAACCAAATTTCCCGTTTTTAGATCGGTCCCCTAAAACTAATGAACCTATATAGTTGGGTTCTTCTGTGATAAAACTGATTCCTGTACCAAGAGTTGCCGAAAGCCTGAATCCCTCAGGAGCAGTTCTGGTTACAAGATTAATCGACGCACCCAGTGCATCTCCATCCATATCCGGAGTTACCGCTTTATTGACTTCAATTGCCTGGATCATGTCTGCGGGAATCAGGTCCATCTAAATATTTCGGTTATCCCCTTCGGCCGAAGGTATTCTGGAACCGTTTAGGGTAACAGAATTTAGTTGAGGAGCAAGACCCCTCACAATAATGTTTCTCGCTTCCCCTTGATCGACTTGCATGGTAATCCCCGGAATACGCTTCATAGCATCCCCAACATTGGCATCGGGAAATTTACCCACCTGGTCGGCAGAAACGATATTGGTAATATTCGTCTTGTTTTTCTGAGTGTTCAGTGCTTTGGCCTGTCCGCCGGCAAATCCGGTTAAGATAACACCTTCAAGCTCCTGAGTTTCTGATTCCAGTAAAATCTTTAATTCAATTGTCTCGTTGGCCACTACAGTGACCTCAATCACCTGGTCTTTATACCCCAGATATTCAATTCGAAGGGTTTGCTCCCCGGAAGGTACATCTAGTATTAAAAATTTACCTTCAGAGTCTGAAATTGCTCCCTTATTAGTCCCTTCCACAGAGATGCTGGCATAAGGAACCAATAGACCGAGTTCATCGTTGATAATCCCCTGAATATTACCCTCCTGTGCAAAACCAAATGAGCCTGAAAGTAACATTAAAAAGGTTATCAGAGTTACGTTTTTCATAATATAAAATTGTTGTTTAATTAGGTTTCACTAAGTAAACTTTTAAGGCTTTCAATCTTTTTAACTCATTTTTAAAATAACTTTACTATTTTCTTATTCTTACTGATTTTTTGAGACCATTTAACAATTACTTAAATCAAATTAAACCTTTACCATAAAAAAAATGATCAATCTGGGCGAATCGAAACTACCAAACACCGGAACCACCATCTTCACCGAAATGAGTGCCCTGGCCAAACAGCATAATGCCATAAACTTATCACAAGGGTTCCCGAATTTTAAAACTGATCACCATCTGACCAATCTGGTCAATGATGCCATGCGCGATGGGTATAACCAGTATGCCCCTATGGCTGGAATTTTAAATTTGAGAATTGCACTTTCCAATAAATACGAGGCCTTGTACAACTGCAGTTACCATCCCGAAAGGGAAATTACCATCACAGCGGGAGCGACCCAGGCCATATTCACTATTATCTCCGCCTTCATTCGTCCTCAGGACGAGGTGCTCATTTTTAAACCGGCCTATGACTGTTATCAGCCAGCAATTGAACTGAATGGGGGCATCACAGTAGCCGTTCAGCTCAGCGCGCCCAATTACACCATTAATTGGGAGGAAGTACGGCAAAAAATAACTGCACACACCAAAATGATCATCATCAATACACCGCACAATCCCAGTGGTACTGTTTGGAGTCGTGACGATATGCTGGAACTTGAAAACATAACCCGTCATACCAATATCATCATTCTGAGCGATGAGGTCTATGAGCATATGGTGTTTGACGGACAGAGACACCAAAGTGTTTGTCTGTTTGAGGATCTGAGGTCACGAAGTTTTATAACAGCCTCTTTTGGAAAGACCTTCCATACCACCGGATGGAAGATTGGCTATTGTTGTGCCCCTGAAGAGTTGATGAATGAGTTTAGGAAAGTACATCAGTTCAATGTGTTTTCTGTTCACCATCCCAGTCAGGTTGGTATTGCTCAATATATGAATGATCCAGAGCACTATTTAAAGCTAAATAGTTTTTTTGAACACAAAAGAGACCTCTTCCTTAAATTAATTGAAGACTCAAAATTTAGATTTACCCCCTCACAAGGTACCTATTTCCAGCTATTGGATTACAGTGCGATCACTGAAGAGGCGGATGTAGATTTTGCGAAACACCTCACCGCGCATTACGGGGTTGCATGCATCCCTTTGTCGGTATTTAATGAAAATGGTAAGGACGACAACGTTCTTCGGTTCTGTTTTGCAAAAACAGATGAAACCTTGGTCGAGGCAGCCGATATTCTTTGCAGGGTTTCGTAAAAGTACATCCCTTATCTTTACAGCATGATAAACGACTTAAAAGTTACTCTTATTGAAACGGACCTCGCCTGGGAACACCCTGGTGATAATCGAAAGCAATTTGAAAATTACCTGTTACAGGACCCTGAGGAAACCGACCTTTATGTGCTGCCAGAAATGTTCACTTCAGGATTCACCATGAACCCTCAAAAGGTGGCAGAAACCATGGATGGACCTACCACTGAGTGGTTGCATGAGCTCAGCCAAAGGACCAAGGCTGCTATTTGCGGTTCAATGGTTATAGAAGAAAAAGGGGCTTATTTCAATCGCTTCTTATTTGTAAGCCCTGACACCCCGGTATATCAGTACGATAAAAAACACACCTTTACACTTGCCGGAGAGCACAAGGCCTATAAGGCAGGTCACAAAAAAGTGGTTTTTGAATTCAAAGGCTGGAAGATCTGCCCAATGATCTGTTACGATCTGCGTTTCCCCGTATGGTCACGAAATACGGAAGATTACGATCTGCTCATCTATGTTGCCAATTGGCCAAAGCCAAGAGTTAATGCCTGGGATGCCCTGCTTAAAGCGAGGGCCATTGAGAATATGTGCTATTGCGTTGGCGTAAACCGCATTGGTTTTGATGGCAATGGCCATGAATATCCGGGACATTCCGCCATTTACGATGTTTTGGGTAATGAACTTGATCTCGCTGGGTCCGGAACGCTCAAATCTGCCAGTTTAAACTACAGCAGTATCGGGAAATACCGCAGCAAACTCAATTTTCTGGGGGATCGGGATTCGTTTCGTTTAGAAGATTAAATTCGAGGACATAATCAAAATTGGCCCTGATTTCCTCTAAGTCCCGATCGTAGCTTATGCGCTCCGGCTGAATCCCTTTGAGAAAGTTACCGGTATCCCAGACACCGTTATAGTTAGTGTCGAAAATCACACGCTTATAGTAGTTCCCCGGTATGATGTCTGTAAAATCCACAGTACTCGATAAACGAGCTACCTTTTCATATTTGACCTCTCCTCGTTCATTGACCAACTGGACGATCATGGGCAACTGACCGTTCTTAACGTTTAAGCGAAGATTTCCATAGTCTGCCTTGCCTTTGGTACTAAAAGTGAACTGAAGTGTATCGTTAACGCTTCCATAGAAATCAGTAATGGCACCAGGAAGCATCTGAACACTATAGCGTTGATTTGGTTCCAGGGCAATGGGAAACTCATATCTGTTCATTAAGGTATCTAGTTTTGCACCATAGCTTACAAGCAAAGAATCTCTGTTGATCATTTTGACCAGAGTGGTGTCTAAATTTTCAAAGGGTGTAAGGCCTTCAATGGTGAAGTTCTGATCAAAATTAATGGACCCACTGATGTAAGGAGAAATTAACAGTGAATCCTTATCTGCCCCTCTGAACTTATATGCCAGGGTATCCGCATAATTCCCGGAGACCACTCTGAAACGAGTGGAATCGAGCTCTAGCTTAGGCTTATACCAGTAATAAAGGGAGTCTGTTTTTCGGTCTTTGATGATACGGTATTCAAGTTCGTTAGGGACACTATCCAGCATGGTGATGTCCACTTCTTCAAACTTTCCTGTAAAGGGAAAGAGGATTCGCGTTTCACCCACTTGCTTGGGTCTTCCAACCTCAAATGGCAAGTCTTCTTTAAAGACCTTTATCCGGTAAAGCGTATCCTTGGGGACCTCAATAAACCCTTCGGTAAACCCAATTTTATCCTCTTCGGGGTTGAAGAGGTAGTTGGTGTTCTGATCCTTCATAGCCACTAGTTTATAGCGCCCCGCTTTGAGGTTATCTATAGAAAACACCTTTATACTGTCTAATGTATTGGTGATGTATCGCGGTCGCGACTTGTAAACAATAGAGTCCGTATAGCTACTATCCGCTTCGTAGAGCATAACCGATATGTAGGTGTCTGGTTCCCGTTCATAGGCGTCAATCACCATGCCTTGCACAGAAAGGGAATCAATGGTTGGACCAGTAGAAAAAACATATCTAAAATACGGATACGGATTCTCCTCGTTGTTATCCACGATACTGTTTCCAAAGTTAAATGCATAGGTGGTATTGGGGGGAAGCGTATCTTTTATCTTGATCCTGATATCCCTGCTGGCTGTGCCCAGTGGTGCTATTTCGGGGTCCCATTCCATGGGTGGTGAAATAATGAGCTGCTTCTGCAGATCCTTTACTTTAATGAATTCATTAAAAGTGATACGTATTTCAGTAGCCTTAAAATTGGTGGTATAATTGGCGGGGTTGGAACTTACAATTACAGGGGGCTCTTCGTCTTTTGGACCACCGTCAGGCCTCCCTCGATTAGCACAATTGACTAAAACAACTAGAGCGATAAGTGTCCAAATATTTGATCTCAAAGCTAGGTACCTCTTGTTTCGAAATTCGGTATAAAGAAACGACTTAATTAAACACTAACGAAAAAATTATTCGGCAATTGCCATCGTTGCCAGACTTAGTTTGAGATCTTCGATCTGATTTAGTGCCTGAGCACACTGTTCTATGGTGGCACCGGTAGTGATGAGATCGTCTACCAGCAGAAGATGTTTTGACGACCATGATCTGTCATCGGTGATCATGAACTGAGAGCCTGTATCGTCATAGCGCATAAAACGACTTTTGAAAACCTGCGTTTTTGAAGCAGATTGTTTGATCAGTAGATCGGTTACGAAAGGTCTGTCTAAAGCCTTGGCAATGGCCCTTCCAAACTGATGTACTTGATTAAACCCACGCTGTCTTTTTCTGGAAGGGTGTAATGGCACCGGCACCACAGCATCAATCAACTTAAACTGGTTTGATTCGTTTAGTTCAGAGCCCAGCCACTCTCCAAGAAAAAGGCTGATGTGCTCATGACCCCTGTACTTAAGGTTATGTATCATTTTCTGAACCTTACCGCCTTTGGAGAAATATAATAAGGCAGTTGCATATTCAAGCCTTACTCGTCCGTAAAGAATTTTTTTAACACTGTCATTATTTGTCCTGTGGAAATTGGTTACCGGTAAAGCATGTCGACAAAGGGTACAAATAATCTGCTCATTATCCGAAAGGTAGCTCGAACAGGCCTCACATACTTTAGGAAAAAACAAGTTCAACAAATTTATCATCACTTAATCGATAAAAGTCCCGGCAATCCTCTTGATTAAAGTAATTTCGCTTTAAGTTAAGAAATTAATTCATGATAGTTAACCCTCAGATTTTTAACTATAGATTAATTATTAGTTCATTGATCGTCGTTTTAATAGCTCTTGGAGTGTACAGCTACTCGAGCTATGAAGATATGAAATCTCATGAGGTATTTTTAAAGCAGGAGAAGCAACTTATAGAGTCTGAACTCTCTGCAATGCTGGAGAATTATGAAGAGATTTCCCAAGATTATGAATTGGTATCAGAAGAACTGGAAGCTGCAAAAAAAGAAATTCAGTCGGCACTAGACTCACTAAAAGTTCTAAACGGAAATCTGGAGGTAGTAACCAAATACAAGGCACAGCTAAGAGCTCTAAAAACAAAAAATGCTGTACTGCTTGAAACAATCGATTCCCTCAGCTTTGCAAACGAACAACTCTTAACCGATAAGCAAAGGGCCTACAGCTCTATTCGACAAAAAAACAGGGCTATAACCTCGCTGGAATATGAAAAAGATTCCTTATACAGAACTATAGATAAGGCTGCCCTTATCGCAGCGACTAACGTAGATGCCAAACCCTTCAAATTAACCAGGAGCAACAAAAAAAGACCAACCAGCAAAGCGAGACGAGCTGATGCTTTGGATATTTGCATCACCTTGGCCGAGAATCCTCTGGCAGACTCCGGAAAAAAAGATATCTACATACAAATACTCACTCCGGATAATAATGTTTTATCTGATCAGGGAGCCGTTACCTTTGGTGAAACCACTTTGATCTACAGTAAAAAGGAAGTGATCAATTACACCAACGAGACCATTGATATTTGCTCCATGATTAAAGCAGATAACAACGATAAACCCTTACAAAAAGGGATCTATTATGTCAATGTATTCAACGACGAGCGTATGCTCAATTCTTCAACTTTTGAACTCAACTAAACTAACTCATAATATTATAGGAACCGCACTACATTTTTAGTGCGGTTTTTTATTTTTGCAGCATGGCAAACGACGATCAGTTTAAAAAAGTAATATCACATGCCAAGGAATACGGCTATGTGTTTCAGAGCAGTGAGATCTACGACGGACTTAGTGCCGTTTATGATTACGCCCAAAACGGCGTGGAACTAAAGAACAATATTCGAAATTACTGGTGGACGGCAATGGTTCAAATGCAGGAGAATATTGTGGGAATTGACACTGCTATTTTCATGCATCCCACCACATGGAAAGCCTCTGGTCATGTCGATGCTTTTAATGATCCGCTTATTGACAATAAGGACTCAAAAAAACGCTATCGTGCCGATGTCCTGGTTGAGGATCACTGTGCTAAGATAGAAGCCAAAATTGACAAGGAGGTGAAAAAAGCAGCAAAACGCTTTGGGGAAGACTTCGACAAAGACCAGTTTATGGCCACCAATCCCAGAGTACTGGGATACAAGGAAAAGATTGATTCTATTTTAGGCCGATTAGGAAAATCCCTGGAAAATGAAGACCTGGACGACGTAAAAGCACTGATCGAAGAACTTGAAATTGCCGATCCGCTCTCGGGCAGTAAAAACTGGACCGATGTAAAGCAGTTTAACCTTATGTTTGGCACCAAGCTCGGTGCCTCAGCAGAACATGCCACAGACCTTTATTTAAGACCTGAAACCGCTCAGGGGATATTTGTTAATTTTCTCAATGTTCAAAAATCCAGTCGCATGAAGATTCCGTTCGGAATTGCACAAACAGGAAAGGCTTTTAGAAATGAAATTGTCGCGCGTCAGTTCATTTTCAGAATGCGTGAATTTGAACAAATGGAAATGCAGTTTTTTATTAAACCGGGCACCCAACAGAAATGGTTTAGCCACTGGAAGGAAGAACGCTTAAAATGGCATTTATCGCTGGGCTTGGGTGAGGAGAATTACCGTTTTCACGATCATGAAAAGCTGGCGCACTATGCGGATGCTGCGACTGATATTGAATTTAAATTCCCATTTGGTTTTAAAGAGTTAGAAGGCATTCATTCCAGAACAGATTTTGACCTTAAACAGCACGAAGCCTACTCCGGTAAAAAGATACAATATTTCGACCCTGAGGAGAAAGACCACTACGCGCCTTATGTCCTCGAAACTTCCATGGGTCTGGACCGTATGTTTCTGGCGGTACTCTCTAATTCTTTAGTAGAAGAAGAG
>CAWZYX010000015.1:0-39468 GCA_963966315.1 uncultured Winogradskyella sp.
GTTTTGGACACCATGAATTTCTGGATGGATTCTGCCCTTGAAGAATTGCATAACACCATTAAACACGTAGATGTCATTACCATTAATGACGAAGAAGCAAGGCAATTAACCAATGAATACTCCTTAGTTGTGGCGGCTAAAAAAATAGAGGCCATGGGACCAAAGTACGTGGTCATCAAAAAAGGGGAACACGGCGCCCTACTCTTCCACGAAGACAATGTTTTTTACGCACCGGCCCTTCCTTTGAGAGAAGTGTTTGATCCCACAGGGGCCGGAGACACTTTTGCCGGCGGATTTGTTGGCTATTTGGCTCAGACCAACAACTATTCTTTTGAAAATATGAAAAATGCCGTCATCTATGGATCAACTCTCGCTTCATTCTGTGTGGAGAAATTTGGAACCGAGCGAATGATCGGATTGGAAAAAGAGGATATCAACAAACGCTTGAAGGCCTTTAAAAATTTGACACAATTTGAAATTGAATTAACCTAGTTAAAGGTGCTAGGTGTCCCTGTACACTTCCTGCACCATACCATAACTAACGAGACTTATTTGAAATGAGCGACAATTTAAAACACGAATGTGGTATTGCATTAATCAGGCTAAGGAAACCCCTTGAGTTTTACAAACAAAAGTACGGGAGTGCTTTTTATGGGGTCAACAAAATGTACCTGATGATGGAAAAGCAGCACAACAGAGGACAAGATGGTGCTGGTTTTGCCAGTATTAAGTTAGACATGCAGCCCGGTGAACGGTATATTAGTCGTGTTCGCTCCATCGCTCAGCAACCCATACAGGATATTTTTGCACAAATTAATCAAAGGATCAGCGAGGTACTCAGAGAGCATCCTGAATATCAGGACGATGTTAGCCTTCAAAAGCGCTACGTCCCTTATATTGGTGAGTTGCTACTTGGTCATGTGCGCTACGGGACTTTCGGCAAAAACAGTGTGGAAAGTGTTCACCCCTTCCTGAGGCAAAACAACTGGATGCACAGAAACCTGATCGTAGCAGGCAATTTTAATATGACCAATGTCAACGAACTTTTTGACAACCTTGTTCAGCTGGGACAGCATCCAAAAGAAAAAGCAGATACGATCACTGTCATGGAAAAAATAGGGCATTTCCTTGACGATGCCGTCTTAAAAATATACAAGGACCTTAAAAAGGAAGGGTACAGCAAAAGTGAATGTTCTCCACTAATTGCCGAGCGTCTGAACATCGCCAAAATTCTTAGGAAAGCTGCCAAAAACTGGGATGGCGGTTATGCCATGGCGGGCTTGTTGGGTCATGGAGACTCCTTCGTCCTCAGAGATCCTGCAGGTATACGCCCAGCCTATTACTATATGGATGAGGAGGTTGTGGTGGTTGCCTCAGAGCGACCAGTTATTCAAACAGTCTTTAATGTACCTTTCGAAACTGTACATGAGTTAGCTCCTGGTCATGCCATTATTACCAAAAAGTCTGGTGATACCAAAATCAAAAAGATACTAAATCCTTTGGAACGAAAGGCCTGTTCATTTGAACGTATTTACTTTTCTCGGGGAAGTGACGCGGAGATCTATCAGGAGCGGAAAGAACTGGGACGGCTGTTACTACCCAAAGTTCTGGAAGCTGTTAATTATGATACAAAGAATACGGTGTTTTCATTTATTCCCAATACGGCAGAGACCTCATTTTTTGGCATGATCGATACGGTTGAGGAGCATTTAAATGCAGAAAAAACCAAGGCAATCATAGCCGGTGAAGGGAATCTTTCTTCAGAGCACATCACACAGATTCTTTCTGAGCGCCCTCGAATTGAGAAAATAGCCATCAAAGATGTTAAGCTTAGAACCTTTATCACCGAAGACAGCAGTCGGGATGATCTGGTAGCGCACGTGTACGATATTACCTATGGTGTGATCAAACCTACCGATAACTTAGTGATTATTGACGATAGCATTGTTCGCGGTACCACTCTAAAAAAGAGTATTATTAAAATGCTGGACCGATTAAATCCTAAACAAATTGTCGTTGTGTCATCAGCACCTCAGATCCGCTACCCTGATTGCTATGGAATTGATATGGCCAATCTCGAAAGTCTGATTGCTTTCAGAGCTGCCTTAGAACTGCTAAAGGACAGAGGAAACTATCACTTAGTGGAAGAGGTCTATCATAAATGTCTGGAACAGGTTGACGAAGAAGATAAAAACGTGGTTAATTATGTCAAGGCCATATATGAACCTTTTTCAGATGAAGAGATTTCTGATAAAATTGCTGAAATGCTCAGCGTTGAGGACATCAATTCCAAAGTGAAGATCATTTTTCAAACTGTTGAAAACCTTCACAAAGCTTGTCCAAAGAATTTAGGAGACTGGTACTTTACTGGAAATTATCCTACCGCTGGAGGCAATCGAGTTGTCAACAGAGCATTTATCAACTTTTATGAAGGCAATAAAGCAAGAGCATATTAAGGACTCATCGAGTAAAAATGAGCTTAATCGGCTTTTTTTTGCGTTTTATCTATAATATTTGCCGTTGGTCTAATATTTAAAGCCGGTCTTCAAAATAACTCTAAATTAGTAAAACCATAACATAAGTAGGTTAAGTTCATGGTAGATTTGGGGCAAAAAAAGGTGATTTATTTCACCTTTTTTTATGCCCCTTTTTCATATGCACTCCTTGTGATTTTATCTATTTCATCCTAGAAATCAGTAGGTTTTAGCGCTTAGACTAAGAATTAAGCCGTTCATCCATTAATTGTTTTTTTAAAACAGGAATGACCATATATTTGACTCACCATAACATAAGTAGGTTAAGTTTATGGTAGATTTGGGGCAAAAAGGATGAACTTCGGTTCATCCTTTTTCATTTCCACTAAGGCCTGTTTTATGAAAGACCAAAGCGCCCCTTTTTCTTCAAAAAAAAAAAGCCCTAACTCGTTCGCCAGGGCTAAATTTAGTAGGGAAGGCTAATTGTTATTTCGCTTCCTCATATCTTCTTTCCACTTCATTCCAGTTGATCACCTTCATGAAAGCTTCAATGTAATCAGGACGTCTGTTCTGATAGTTCAGATAATAGGCATGTTCCCAAACATCGATTCCTAAAATAGGAGTGCCTCCGCAGGCCACACCTGGCATTAAGGGATTATCCTGATTTGGTGTAGAACACACTTCAACTTTGCCCCCCTTGTGAACGCATAACCATGCCCAACCGGAGCCAAATTGTGTGGCTGCCGCTTTAGCAAAGCTATCCTTAAAAGCATCAACAGAGCCAAAAGCATCGATGATCGCCTCTTTCAATGGTCCGGACAAGTACCCCTTATCCTCCGGGTTCATTATTTCCCAGAACAGACTGTGATTGTAATATCCTCCGCCATTATTCCTCACTGCCGAGTTATTCATATCCAGATTGGTAAGAATGTCCTCAATGCTCTTTCCATCAAGATCCGTGCCTTCTATAGCCGCATTCAATTTTGTTGTATACCCGTTATGATGCTTAGAATAGTGTATTTCCATTGTTCTCGCATCGATATGTGGTTCGAGGGCATCATATGCATACCCCAATTTTGGTAGTTCAAAAGCCATAATTGATTATTTTTTGGTTATTATGTTCAAAGTTAAAGGATAGTTTTTAAGATTGTCTAAATATCTTATTAAGATTCCCTATTTTGGTATTAAATTTTTCTCTTGAAACCATCGTTATTTAATGTCATATCGGCATCGGCAGGCAGTGGTAAAACCTTTGCCGTTACCAAAGCTTATCTCAAAATACTGCTCACCAATTCTAACGACGATGAGTTTAAACGCATTCTGGCTATAACGTTCACCAACAAAGCCGTTGGAGAAATGAAGGAACGGATCATTGATACACTGATTTTATTCTCAACGGAAAAAATTCTGCATTCAAACCACCCCATGATGGATGAACTCCAGAAGGAAACGGGTTTAACAGTCAGAGAACTACATATTCGATCTAAACAAGTGATTGACCATATTCTGCATAATTACGGCGGCTTTGAGATTTCCACGATCGATAGCTTCGTCTACAGAATTATCAGAACCTTTGCGTTTGAATTGGGTCTTCCAAATCATTTTGAAGTCGAGTTGAATCAGGATGATCTGCTGTCAGAGGCAGTAGATCGATTAATCTCAGAGGCTGATCGAGATAATCCAATCACCGCCACACTAGTAGATTATGCCCTGGAAAAAAGCGATGACGATAAGAGTTTTGATATTTCTTATGACCTCAAGCTTATTGCACAGCTGCTGGTTAATGAAGAGGATTTAACCCATGTTGATACGCTTACCGATAAGACCACAAAGGACTTTTTTAAGTGGAAGCTTATATTGGTTGAGCGTATGAAAAAATTAAAATCAGCCATCAGGAAACAGGCAGATCAAGCCTTAACCTTGATGTCTGAGAATGACGTAGACGGTTCGGAGCTGATTAGAGGGATAAATACTTATTTCGATAACTTATACAAGGGCAATTATGCTGTCTCCTATAAGAATATTGCATGGCAGGAAAAGCTGGAGTTTGATGGAACTATTTTCCTTAAAAAACTACCTCAAAATAAACAAGAAACCATAGCTGCTCTTCAGGACGAACTTAAAACAATCTTTGTATCCAGCAGACGGGACGTGACTGCACTTTGGTTTGCAGAGGCACTGTATAAAAATCTGGTTCCCCTATCCATTCTACAGTCTTTACAAACAGCCCTTAATACGATAAAACATGAGGAGGGTAAGATTCTCATCTCAGAATTCAATGCTTTGGTCAACAAAGAAATTCAAAAACAACCTGTTCCCTATATTTTTGAGCGTCTTGGTGAACGGTTGAATCACTTTTTTATTGACGAATTTCAGGACACCTCAGTGATGCAATGGCAAAATTTAATCCCTCTTCTCGATAACAGTTTATCTCAGGAGCACAGCAGTACCACAATAGTTGGGGATGCCAAGCAGGCCATCTACCGATGGCGAGGGGGTGAGGTAGGTCAGTTCATAGACCTGTTTACTGAACGGTCTCAACCTTTTCAGGCCAAAGCGGCCAATAGAACATTAGAATACAATTACCGAAGCACTCAAACCATTGTCAACTTTAATAATTCTTTTTTTAGCTACCTCAGTGATTTTGTATTTTCCAATCAGGCACATGCTGATATTTTCAAGTCTGCTAAGCAGAAGGTTGTAAATACACATGACGGCTATATTGGATTTCAATTTTATGAGCTTGCAACTGAAGAAGAGAAAAACGAGGTCTTTCCGGCTGCCGTTGTTGATATCATTTCCGATTGTCTTGAGCGTGGATATCGGTATAGTGATATATGCATTCTTGTTCGCAAGCGAAAACACGGTGTTGTTTTAGCCAATAAATTAGGCACGAATGACATTCCCATAACCTCATCCGAAACCTTATTACTTAAAAATTCACCCAAAGTTCAGTTGCTTAGACATCTTTTGGAGTTATCTGTTCACCCTGACAATCTGAAAATCAAAGCAGAGGCCTTGTATCAGCTGGCGGAATTAAAGGAAATAAGTGATAAACATCTTTTTATCTCCAATCATCTCCAAACACCACTTCACCAGCTTTTAAGTTCCTTTGCTCAATTGACCTCGACAATTAGCGAGGACCTACTGCCTTTTTATGAACGGGTTGAACTATATGTTGAAGCCCTTGGATTTAATCAGAGATCAGATGCTTTTATTCAATCTTTCCTGGACCTTGTGCATGAGTACACTCTCAAAAGAGAAGGTGATATTGGTGGTTTTCTGGAGTACTTTCAGCAGAACGAGGACAGGTTAAGCATTAGCACTCCAAAAAATAGGAATGCCGTCTCAATCATGACCATTCACAAAGCCAAAGGACTGGAGTTCCCTATAGTGATCTTTCCCTTTGCCGAGATCAATATTTACGAAGACAGGAACTCTCATATCTGGGTTCCAATAGACCCAGAGCAGAATGCCATGTTTAAGGAAGCCATGATCAATGTGAAGGCAGACATGGCCTACTATAATGAAGTTTGTGACATCCTGTATAAGGAGCACCAGTCTAATCTTGAACTGGATCATTTAAACCTGCTCTATGTAGCTCTTACACGTCCTGTCCAGGAGATGTATATAGTATGTAAGCGAGACATAGGAAAAAGTGGTGCCAACATCAGATCCTTTGCCGGTTTGTTTATCTCTTATTTGGACCATTTACACGTATGGAGGGAATCTGAATCCCAATACAGTTTTGGTACAAAATCCACAACTGACAAAAAAGAAGAGGTTCTCAAAGACGAAACCTTGCAACTTGTTAGTTCCTTAGGCGGCAAGCGTCAATTCAGTTTAGTCACCTCATCCGGGGCACTTTGGGATTCAGAAAGCTCCAGCGCCATTGAAAAGGGAAATACAATACACACCATCTTATCCATGGTAAAAACCTCAGATGATATTCCTTTTGCCCTTAATTCAGTCATTTCTGCAGGTCATATCTCTGAAAAGGACCGTTCGGAATATGCAACCATTATCTCTTCTGTGGTCAATCATCCGGACTTAAACAAATTCTTTACTCACGAATACACGGTCTACAACGAACGGGAATTACTAACCCCCGATGCTTCTTCCTTAAGGCCAGACCGCTTGTGCATCTCGGCAGCAAACGAAGCCTCTATAATAGACTATAAAACCGGTAGGCGCATGGAATCCCATGCAGATCAGCTGGAACGTTACAAGGCGGTAGTTGGTAAAATGGGCTATAAGCGAATCAATGCATATTTGGTTTATACAAATGATCCTGTAGAAATAGCCGAAGTGTAAAGCGATGATATTATCTTTGTTCATCCATAAAAACAATAACAGATGTACGGAAACATAAAAGAGCATTTACAGAATGAAATCAAGGATATAAAAGAGGCTGGCCTCTTTAAAGAAGAACGCATAATCACATCACCACAGGGTGCAGAAATAACGCTTAGTACAGGTGAAACTGTGCTCAATTTTTGTGCTAATAATTATCTGGGACTTTCTTCTCATCCAGAGGTAATCAAGGCTGCAAAGGACACTTTGGACACTCATGGTTTCGGGATGTCCTCTGTGCGCTTTATTTGTGGAACACAAGACATTCACAAACAGTTAGAAACAAAGATAGCTGAGTTTTATGGTACAGAGGACACCATACTTTATGCTGCCGCTTTTGATGCCAACGGAGGCGTTTTTGAGCCACTTCTAACCAAAGAGGACGCAATTATTTCAGACGCTCTCAACCATGCCTCGATCATTGATGGGGTAAGATTGTGCAAAGCAGCGCGTTACCGCTACGAAAACGGGAATATGCAGGATCTTGAAAAACAGCTTCAGGAAGCCAATAAGCAAGGTGCTAGACACAAAATAATTGTCACAGATGGTGTGTTCTCAATGGACGGTTTGCTAGCACCATTAGATAAGATCTGCGATTTGGCAGACCAGTATGATGCTATGGTCATGATCGACGAGTGTCACGCCACTGGTTTTATAGGCGAAACTGGCATTGGAACCCTTGAAGCAAAAGGAGTACTGGGTCGAATAGACATCATTACAGGCACCTTAGGCAAGGCTTTAGGTGGCGCGATGGGTGGTTACACAACTGCAAAGAAAGAGATCATTGAAATCCTGAGACAGCGTTCAAGACCTTATTTATTTTCCAATTCTCTGGCACCTGCCATCGTTGGTGGAACCTTAAAAGTTCTGGAAATGCTCTCCGAAAGCACCGAACTACGAGATCGTCTGGAAGAGAACACCAAATACTTTAAGTCCAGGATGAAAGATGCAGGTTTTGATATTATTGACGGCGATTCGGCCATCGTGCCAGTGATGCTATACGATGCGAAACTATCCCAGCAAATGGCAAATCAACTTTTGGAAGAAGGTATTTATGTCATTGGTTTCTTCTACCCGGTGGTCCCAAAAGGAAAAGCAAGAATAAGAGTACAACTTTCTTCTGCTCATACACGGGAGCATTTGGACAAAGCAATCTCCGCATTTATCAAAGTTGGTAAGGAGTTAAAAATAATTTAGAATTATTACAATATCCGTGGAATAGTGCGTTATTTCAATATTTTTTTATATTTGTCTTTGTTAATACTATTTAACAGTATACTTTTGCTAACAATTAACACTTAAAATTAAATTATTTAGAATATGAAAAATCTTAGCAGGTTATTATTAATGGTGCTGCTTATTGCAAGCTTCAGCAGTGTTAATGCTCAGGATAAAAACAATCCATGGGTGGTCACTATCGGTATCAATGCTGTTGATCCATATCCAGTAGGAGAGGATGCGCCACAAGGTCCTTGGTTTGATGAGTTTTTTAACGCTTCTGATCATTGGAACATTTTCCCATCACTTTCAACACTATCTGTGCAGAGATATTTAGACAGTGGATTCTCATTTGATGTAACAGGTTCGTTTAACAATATCAAACGTATCGGTAGTTTCCCTGGACCAGAAGGAGACATTCCAAATGACGTTCCAGATCTGACCTATTTTGCTGTAGATGGTCTCGTATTCTATAGTTTTGACGAATTAATCAAATCTAAATCCTTTGATCCCTACCTGGGAGTTGGAGGGGGTTATACTTGGATAGACTCAAATGGCGCAGGAACGCTGAATGGGGCTATTGGACTCAAATTCTGGTTCAATGATTTTATAGCGCTTGATTGGAGAACCTCCTACAAGCATGCGTTTGAGGATGGTGTAGTACCAAGACACTTTCAGCACTCTTTAGGTGTTGGATTTAAGTTTGGTGGAGTTGATACCGATGATGATGGTATCTACGACCAAGATGATGCTTGTCCTGAAGTACCAGGTTTAGCTGAATTTAACGGTTGTCCTGATTCCGACGGAGATGGTATTGAGGATGCTAAAGACGATTGTCCTTACGAAGCTGGTTTAGCTGAGTTCAACGGTTGTCCTGATTCCGACGGAGACGGCGTGATGGACAAAGACGATAAGTGCCCAACAGAAGCAGGTTTAAAAGAACTTCAAGGTTGTCCTGATGCTGACGGTGACGGTATTGCCGATGGTGATGATAGCTGTCCGAATGAAGCAGGACCTAGAGAAAACAATGGTTGTCCTTGGCCAGACAGAGATGGTGATGGTATCCTTGATAAGGATGACGAGTGTCCTGATACTCCTGGTACTGCACTTATGAACGGATGTCCTGAATTATCTGAGGCTGTAAAAGCATCCTTAAGAGACTACGCAAGCAAAGTACAGTTTGCAACTGGTAAATCTATCTTAACTGAAGAGTCTTTAAGAGTGTTAGATAATGTGAAAGGTATTATGGATGAGTATCCAAATGCTAAATTCCACATCGAAGGCCACACCGATAGCACTGGTAGTGAACAAATTAATGCGAGAATCTCTGAAGAAAGAGCTCGAGCAGTAAAAGACTATTTAGTAGCAGCAGGCGTCGATGAGTTTAGACTATCCTCCAAAGGTTACGGTGAATCCAGACCGATTGCCGACAATAAGACCAGAGAAGGAAGAAAGCAAAACAGAAGAACTGAAATTAAAGTTGTTAATCCTGACAACTAGGATCTAACAAAATTTAAAATAGAAAACGCCTTGGGAGTTCCTCAAGGCGTTTTTATTTTTATAGGCATGACTAGCTTTATATCAGAAGTTCTCGATCAACTATACTCGGCGCGCGTTGACCTTAAAAGGTCAATATTTGTGCTACCCAACAAGCGCGCTGCCGTTTTCCTAAAAAAGGAACTATCAAAAAAGCTCACCCACCCTATTCTTTCTCCTGAAATCTTCTCTATTGAGGAGTTCATAGAACAGATGAGTGAGATTAGCGTTATCACACAAGCCGAATTACTTTTCGAATTTTTTACCGTTTATCAGCTTCATACACCTAAAGAAGAACAGGAACCTTTTGAGGCTTTTCTCAACTGGGCGCCAACTGTTTTGCAGGATTTTAATGAAATCGATCGGTTTCTGGTCGATCCTGAAAAAGTATTTGGCTATTTAAAAGCCATCAAGGATCTTGAACACTGGTCCTTATCAGACGAACCCACATCCCTAATGACCCGCTACTTAAAGTTTTGGGAAAGACTTGGCACTTATTATCATGCCTTGAATGAAAGTCTGGTGAACCGCGATTTGGGTTACCAGGGGATGGCCTTTAGAAATGCAGTCGATCAAATAGAACCCTATCTGTCAGGGAGTGCGGATAGATTCCACATTTTTATGGGCTTTAACGCGCTGAACAAGGCCGAATCCCTGATCATTCAGGAACTCCTGAACAATGAGGTTGCCAGAATATTCTGGGATACGGACAAGGTATTCCACCAAAACAAAAAGCATGCTGCAGGACTCTATACACGATCGTTTAAGAACCACTGGCCCTATTATAAAAACCATTCCTTTGACTGGGTCGGCGACCATTATTCAAAAGTCAAAAAAATAGACGTAATTGGGGTTCCTAAACAAGTAGGTCAGGCCAAATACGTTGGTCAACTCCTGGGGTCATTAAATATGACTCAGGAAGACCTCTCCAAAACGGCGATCGTCTTAGGTGAGGAGTCCTTATTATTACCGCTTCTTACTTCCATTCCGGAAGGGATTTCAGAGGTAAATATTACAATGGGTTTGCCATTACAGCATATTCCCATAGCCCACTTGTTCGAATCCCTTTTTCGGCTTCATAAAAAACAGGGGCGAAGCTTCTATTATAAAGACGTTATAAAAATCCTGTCCCACTCCTCGGTGTCTTTACTAATGAACACAAAGGTTTTGCTTGCTACCATTCATGCCAATAACAAGATCTATATCACCCCTGAATGGCTTCTTGAAAAAGCCCCTGAAGCCTCCAAACCGCTGAGTGTGCTGTTTGATCCCTGGGATCAGAACGCTGCTAAGGCATTAACTAATTGTCATGAATTAATACAGGAATTGAAAATAGCCTATCAGCAGGGTCTCAACAAAAACAGATTGGCACTAGAGTATCTCTATCGTTTTTACAGTCTATTCAATAAACTCTCTGATCTTCAGAGCCGATTTGGTCATTTTCAAAACCTAGAGGCTGTTCATCAGACCTACAAAGAGTTACTGCGCTCGGAAACCCTCGATTTTAAAGGAGAGCCGTTAAGGGGCCTACAGATCATGGGCATGCTGGAATCTCGTGTGCTCGACTATGAAACCGTCATTATCACCTCCGTTAATGAAGGTATTCTGCCTGCCGGAAAAAGTCAGAACTCCACCATTCCGTTTGAGCTGAAATTAGAATACAAGCTGCCGACCTATAAGGAAAAGGATGCGGTCTATACGTATCATTTTTACAGACTACTTCAGCGGGCAAAGAACATCTATCTCATCTACGATACGGAGATAGACGCTCTTTTTGGAGGCGAAAAAAGCAGATTCATCACGCAACTGGAAGTTGAAAAGATACATGAGGTAAGTCATAGAGTTGCTAGCCCCAGTGTTGTATTTGACCCCAAAGAACCAAAGCAGATAAGCAAAAGCAATGCAGTCCTATCGCAATTATACGATCTGGGAACATACGGTTTTTCCCCCTCGGCCCTAACACAATACATAAGAAACCCTATAGACTTTTATCATCAATATGTCTTATCCATCAAAGACGCTGATGCTGTTGAGGAGTACATAGCTGCCAATACACTAGGTACTATTTTACACGACACGCTGGAACAGCTGTTCCTTCCTTTTAAAGGTACTTATTTAACGGAGAAAGGACTTAAGGAAGCCTCTCTTCAAAGACACAAAGTTCTGGAGGAGAACTTTGTACAACACTATGGGCAGGGAAACTTCGATTCAGGCAAAAACCTTATAGTCTATGAAGTGGCCAAACAATATCTGCTTAATTTTCTAAAACTGGAAATGGCAGAACTGCAAAAAGGCACTCAAATCAGGATCATCGCTCTTGAACGTAAATCACAAACAGAACTCTCCATTAATGGTCTCAAGGACCCTGTGTTCTTAAGAGGAACCGTGGACCGCATTGATGAGGTAAATGGTGAGCTGAGGATCATTGATTATAAGACCGGAGCGACCGCTGCTTCCGATGTTCAGGTTCTGGATTGGTCGGCGCTCAGCTTGGATTACAAAAAAAGTAAAGCCTTTCAGCTGCTTTTTTATGCCTATATTTATTGGAAATCTGAAGGTGTTTGTCCTAAAACCGCTGGTATCATATCCTTCAGGAATCTGAGATCCGGTGTTTTATCGTTTGGAACAAAACCTTCTCCAAGGGGAAAGGTAAATGACCTTATCACCGAAGACACACTCCTTCAATTTGAGGAACTGGTTACAGATCTTATTCTTGAAATACTAAATAAGGACCAGCCATTTATTGAAAAAGAAGTCTGATGATTGAATGTCATTTAAATACTGTTCTTGAGCGAGCTGGTCAGAAACCGCTGCTGATCGACACCTATGTAAATACAGATCAACCTCACCAGCCTTTGATCATCTTCTGTCATGGTTACAAGGGCTACAAGGACTGGGGCGCCTGGTCCCTTATGGCTGAGAGGTTTGCTGAAGAAGGTTACGGTTTTGTGAAGTTCAACTTTTCTCATAATGGCGGGACTGTCGAACAGCCCATCGACTTTCCCGACCTGAAGGCTTTTGGTGAAAACAACTATTCAAAAGAATTAGAGGACCTTGGGGACATCATGGACTGGTCCGTATCTCACTTTGTGAACAATCCTCATATCAATACAGAAGAGATCATCCTTATGGGACATAGCCGTGGAGGAGGTATCATAGTGCTGAAGGCTGCAGAAGACTCCAGGGTGAAAAAGATCATCACCCTTGCCGGTGTGAGTGATTACAAAGAACGTTTTCCCGTAGGAGCAGCTCTGGAGCAATGGAAGCGCAGTGGTGTCATGTATGTCAAAAATGGTCGGACCGGTCAGGAGATGCCTCATTACTATCAGTACTATGAAGATTTTATTGCCAATAAGGAGCGTCTGACCATCTCAAAGGCTGCTAAAGAAGTGTCCTGTCCTTTTCTGATCATTCAGGGTACGAATGATGAGGCTGTTAAGCCGTTTGAGGCAGAGCGTTTACATCAATGGTGTGCGCACAGTCAACTGGTATGGGTAGAAGGCGCCAATCACGTCTTCGGGATGAAGCAGCCTTGGGAGAACAATGAGCTACCAAATGACATGAAACTAGTCATTACGAATTGTCTGGCTTTTTTAAAACAACCTCTCGGAGCGGATTAAATAACCGTACTTTTTTATTATCATTGTTTTCACAGATTTTTAGCTGGGCAATCAGCTCTCATTCGAAACTGATAATTAGTTCCAATTATAAGATGTACTATATTTTCTTATCTTGACACATATTCTATGCTATTAAAAATCTTAATCACTGAGATGACTGTCCGAAAATGCCACTTCTAAAGACGCGATTTCACAAACCTTCGTTGGCAGACTCATTCATCCTTCGCCAGCAGCTCATGGATCGGCTCGATCACGGTCAGAAAAAACGGCTTACACTAGTAGTTGGAGGAGCCGGCTATGGCAAGAGTATCCTTGTGAGCCAATGGCTGAATGAAAGACAGCATACATATTGCTGGATATCACTTGAGGAAGATTGTAATGATCTTCAGGTCTTTCTCTCTTACCTGGTCGTAGGAGTTCAACAAACCTATCCTGACAGTATGCCCAGAACTGCTCAGTTGATGCTCAGCAGCATACTGCCCACAGTCCTGGTTGTGGCCGAAACCCTAATTAATGATCTAAGTGATATTAAGGGGAGACTTTCCATCGTTGTTGATGATCTTCATAAAATCAATAACCAGAAGATATTTGAGCTTCTCAATCAACTCATTCAATTAGGGCCGGAACATATTAGACTGGTATTAATATCTCGCGTGGACCCTCCCCTGAAAAAAGCAAAATTCAGAGCTTACAACCAGTTGTGCGAAATTCGTATGTCAGACCTTCGGTTGACCGAGACAGAAATAATACAACTAGCAAAAAACTCTGACTATACCAGCATAACGTCGGAAACAGCAAGAATTATTGAAGAAAAAACGGAGGGCTGGATACTGGGGGTTAACCTGATTTCCAACTTGAACTTCAACTGGTATGCCATTGACCCCTCGGAGTTCAGGGACGGGGACAGCATGAAAAGCGGGGAATCTGCCCATGTCAATCTGATCTGGTCACCGTATAAAAAAGTAAATGTGGGGATCGAATACATGATCTTAAAACGCATAAACACTAATGATACTAATGGCACTGGGCAGCGCCTGCAGATGATGATCAAATACATTATCTAGTTTAACTTTTAAATTCTTATCATGATAAAAAAAGAAATTCCCCAAAACGAATGGAGCAACAGGCTAGACACGATTTCCTCAGGAAATACGGGGTGTATGATTTCCATAAATGAAGGTGAAAACCTCCTGGTAGAGAACAGGGGTTTAATAGCTATTGTATACGACTCAACCAAAGAAGATTCGAGTATCACCATTGACCTTGATGATTTTTCGCACACCATTCAGAACCCAAGGCAAATGCTTCTGCATCGAAAATCGAATGGACAACTATTATATCTGGAGATTGTAAACTCCATTGGAATGGTAAGTTTTATCAACTTTCTATAATCAATACTATTAATAATACTAATTTTTAAATTTTATCTTATGAAAAACGCACTCAAGTACTGGTGGGTATTCCTACTGAAGGGAATCCTTTTGATCCTATTATCCTTTTACATTTTCCAGCACCCGGTGGGAACCTTGGTTGGACTGACGCTCTACATCGGTATTGCGACCCTAATTACAGGGATCTTCCTGATTTTTGCCTCCCTTTCGGGGCCGAAAGAGGATAACTGGGGGTGGCGTCTGGCCTGGGGCATCATGGATGTCATATTTGCTCTGATCCTTTTGTCCAGTCCGGGTATCTCTGCCGCCGTATTGCCGTTTGTGGTCGGGTTCTGGGTGATGGTGTCGGGGATCCTTATTTTCGTCGGTTCCTTCACAGCGAAGAAAGAAGGAGACTCCGGATGGGGTTTCACTATGGTCAGCGGGGTTCTTACTATGATCATTGGATATATTATAACCAATAATTTTTTAGCCGGAGCGGTGGCTATTACCTTTTGGATTGGGTTAGGCTTCCTTATTGCGGGGATTATTAGTGCGAGCGTCTCTTTGAAAATGAGAAAGCTGCACAAGGCGATGTAAAGCTTTGCGCGCACAAGGTCGCGATTCGTGTTAATTTGGTAACCCTGCTGACCCTTACTACGGCCCTCACATCTAGAGATAGTTATCTGAACCAATAGCCAGCTATCTCTGTATTGGGGTCCTCAAATAGGTTACAGAAACGCTCTATTTTTCAATATTCCCGAACATAACGATCGGTTAAAGAGCTATTACCCTTCGCAATCATTAGGACCTGAAGGCATCGATCGAAGCAGCAAAGGCCATCATTGTGTTTCTCTGGTCAACCCTAGTGGAGATTTGGTTCAAAATATCGTATTTTTAAAGGAACAAGAAAAGATGGATAACTTAAAAAACGTTAGTCAGAAAATAAGAAGAATCAAAGGACAGCTCTACGAAATCCTGATTATAAAGGACGATCAGGGAAAAGAAGTGCAACGCATAAATGTCCCCCTGAAAGTAGAGTTGCGTATCCACGATATTCTGGAGATCTTGGTGGGTGCCAGCATCCTTGCTGTCCCTGTTGCCTTTACGGAGGAAGTATGGAATATGGGGGATGAACTCGCATGGCTGAATGTTATTCTGCTCAGCGGGATCGCTCTCTTGTTTCTAGGCACCTTTATTTATTTCACTTCATACCGGGCGCACCTTAAGATGTTCCGAAATGAGTTCTTAAAGCGAACCTTTACGACCTTTCTACTCTCGGTAATCGTAGTGGGTCTGTTGCTCACCGTGGTGGATAAATGTCCCTGGGTGACGGATTTTAACCTAGCCTTGAAGCGCACCTTGATAGGTGCCTTTCCCGCATCGCTCAGTGCAACTGTGACAGACAACATTAGTTCTTAAATAAATTAAATAGTACTTGCTCTGTGACTTATCTTGTTCTTGCTTTATACCTCTTCGTTTTACTGCTTACCGTTGGTAAAATACTATTGCACACAAAATCAACATCAAAGGCCTTAGCCTATCTTTTACTGGTCATTGTATTTCCGGTGATAGGTATTATGTTCTATTACTCTTTTGGCATTAATTACAGACACCTGAGTCATAAATCCAATATGTTAAAAGCGGAAAAGTCACTTGACAAAGACTTCTTTAATAATACCTCAGATGACACTGAAGTTTTAAAAATCAGGTACAAGGAAGAATTAGGGCCTTACACTGAAATGATAGCGTTTTTAAGGCAACTTGGAGGTGAACTATTATCAAAAAACACGTTTAAGCTCCTGGTAAATGGCGAGCAAAAATTTCCGGAGGTTCTATCCAGATTAGAAGAGGCCAACCATTTCATTCATATGGAGTATTATGACTGGGAAAATGATGTGCGCGGCAATCAAATCAAGGATGTTCTTTTAAAGAAGGCTGCTCAAGGAGTTCAGGTACGGGTCCTTTATGACGATTATGCGAGCCGTGGCATCAAACGCAACATTGTGAAAGAATTAAAAGCAGGAGGTGTTGTGGTGGTCCCTAAAATAAAGGTAAAACTGAAGGAGTTCGCCAACAGATTGAATCACCGTGATCATCGCAAGGTCATCATCATTGATGGTGTTCAGGGTTTTTTAGGAGGTATTAATATTTCAGATCGATATGACAACAGCATAGATACGGGTCTCTGGTGGCGAGACACCCATGTTCATATTACCGGCCCTGCTGTATTAAGCTTACAAAGGCACTTTATCGTCAGTTGGAATGCCAGCCAACCAAACCCACTTAGCTATTCAAAGGAGCTGTTTCCTGAACAGGTCCCTTATCCCTCATTGGAGACCTCAGGTCTTGCTCAGATCGTTGCTGGTGGGCCCATCTACCCTTCATCAAACATCATGCTTAGCTATTTTAAGATCTTTAATTTGGCAACAGACAAACTTTATATTACAAACCCCTACTTTATTCCGAATGAAAGCATTTTAGATGCCTTAAAGCAAGCTGCTTATTCTGGAGTTGATGTGCGTCTTATGGTTCCGGAAAAATCAGATTCTTTGATCGTCGGCCTTTCTGCGAATTCATATTTTGAAGAATTGCTGCAAGCCGGAGTTAGAATTTTTCTTTATCGTAAAGGGTTTGTGCACGCCAAAACAGTCGTTGCTGACGGAGAGTTAAGTGTTGTTGGAACTGCCAATATGGACATTCGGAGTTTTGACTTAAATTTTGAAATGATGTCCGTCATCTATTCAGCTGACTTTGGCAAGGAAATGGAGCAAATGTTTTTGGGTGACCTTAAGGAATGTGAAGAAATTAGCCATATCGAATGGAACAAAAGAGGATTGGGCAGAAAGCTTTTAGAATCATTCGCTAGATTAATTTCGGCTTTTTTATAATTTACGCTACTTGTTGCTCTAAACGACAACAGGTTATTTTCATTATGAAACACCAAATACTTTTCAAACCTCATGTACACAAATTTTTTAACAGGGGCTTTTATGATTCTCCTGACAGGTGTCATACACACAGTGCTTACTCTTGTTGTTGTGCGATATGTACGCACAAGAGTGAAGTCTTCAAGCAATGATTCTATTCTTAAATCTGTATTGAAAATAGATTTTATAATCTTAGCAATAATCACTGCTACGGTTTTAGAAACTTCGATCTGGGCGGCGGGATTTATGTATTTCGGCGCTCTAAGTGAATTTGAAGAGTCCCTTTATTTTTCAATTATCACCTATACCACACTGGGATATGGTGATATTATCCTGGACAATCAGTGGCGTCTTCTGGCCTCACTCGAAGCCACTAATGGCGTTATTATGTTTGGGTGGTCTACTTCACTTCTTATTCTGGTGATTCAGAACACAGTGCTTAATAAAAAGAAAAGCTCATAAAAACTAAACGCTCCAATTCTATCTTTTGCCTTTGGACTGAGAGTCCGAGGCTAACTAGTCAAGTTTGATCATCGCAGAAATACTCCCATTGAGGCAGTCTACATAATTAAAAGTACAGGTATCACTTATATGACCTGTACAATCTAAATGTGAACCAGGAATCCATTAGGTTGAAATTTGAAACCTGCCAACTATAGTGCGGCCCGGTATTCACTGAACCACCTGAATTAGAGCGGAGCATATTTAACGCTTATTGACCAATATCATTGTTCAGAGATCATGGCTACGCTACTTTTGAGAATTATACCGAAGTAGTGACCAACGGCTCTCAAGTCGTGCAATCGCATTAGATACGCATGATCAAGCCAGAGATCACCTGTTCTTCAGATTGACTATACAGCCCCTACATTATAGTACCTAAGTTCACTTAACCACTCATGTTATGATTGGTAAACAATCATAAAAACATCAAATGGGCCTTGGAGAATATTTACCCTATTTAATTGAAACCCATAAAACTTAAAATCATGACAAAGTTTTTTAAGATCATAGCGGTATTATTCTGTTTTACAATCACCATCATCGTTTTTAAAGATGGTCTCCCTGAGTATAGTTATTCCAAAGGATATGCCGGCTATATGGCGGCTCTTGTTTTATTTATTGCCGGAGTGGGCATCTTGATCAACTTGCTAGTTGGAAAATCTAAACCCATCACAAGTTATAAGGAATATTTAAAGAAAGTGAAGGCCACAACTCATACGGATGAGCTTAGAACCATTGAACAAAACATACAGTTACTAGAGCAAAGCTTCAATGATGGTCTGCTCAACAGAACGGAATTTCAGGCAAAAATGGAAAGCCTCAAAGAGGCTAAAAGTACCCTTAGAAAAAAAAGGGAATCCGAGAAAGAGTTCGATCACAAAAAGCAACAGCTTTTGAAGTTGTATGACAGTCAGATCGTTACAAAAAATGAGTTTGATGAGAAAATCAAGGCCCTTAGAAACGAATTAAAAATGGTTAACCATGATTCTGAAGACCTAAGCATTAGTGATAACACCAAGGTCTATTATGTCTCTGATTGCAAACAATATGGTCCGCTGCCCATATCATATGTTGTTTATTTATTAAAAACAAGGCAAATTAATCCGAATTGTTTCTACAAATTACAGAACGAAGAGACCTATTCTCATAGGGTTCGAGAATTAATGCACAAGCTTGCTTCTTAGATAGGCTCGAGAAGGCTGTTCTCTTTTATTTCTTTTAAAATTCAACTGAAACCCGCTGCACTTTTTAATTTAAATCGTAGCGACGGATTAACGTTGTTGCCCGCCCAAACGTGACGTTCGGTACGGGCGGGGTCCGCAGTGACTCCGCTTCTGCAAACCTGCCCGACCTGTCTGGCCGACAAGGCAGGAATGACTTCGGTCAAGGCGGGCTTGCCTCGCCTTGATTAGCAAGGCGGGTGAAAAATCCCTAAGCGATGCTTAGGTGCTTTTTTTATTCCCATAAAGCTCAACCAAGGTTGGCTTTTGGGAATAAAAAATTCCACACATTCTGTGTGGAATTTTTCGCTTGATGTGGAGAAGAGCGGACTCGAACCCCCGACCTCTTGACTGCCAGTCAAGCGCTCTAGCCAACTGAGCTACATCCCCAAAATGATCTTTCGCCAACGCCTTCCAGCTGCCGACTTTAAATATTTTTCTCTCTGCCTAGCTTCCATTCTATCACTCTTTTCTTCTGTATAAACGTAAACCCAAGGTATATAAGGCTTAGTTGATTTTACATGTCCAGAATTATGTGCCTTTAGTCGAGAATCCAAATCAGAGGTAATCCCAACATAAAAACGTTCAAACTTTTGACTATACAAAATGTAAACAAACATAAAAAAAAGAACTCATCTAACAGGCCAGCTGAGCCTGCCCGAATGTCGTTTGGCGGGTTTCACCCGACATACGTCCAGGCGGGCTACATCCCCAGAGCCGACAAATGTACTATATATCCTTAAATCTCAAAAGAATTTCCTTATTTAAGACCGCTTAAGATCAATACCGGCATACTACTCACGTAGAAGTCCTTTTTCAGTATGGTATCGCCTTCCCAGAGTTTGCTGAAAATACCGCGTTTTCGCCTTACCACACAAAGCAGGTCCGGGTCAAAGGACTTATAGTGTTCCAGGATGCCTTGATAGGTGGTGGCGTTAATAGATTCCATGGTGCTGCTCATTATAGAGGACAGCTCCTCAGGAACCTCCAGGTCCCCTTCGCGATATGATGGTGTTTTAACCAGCAGCAAGTTGACCCTAGCTTTGAATTGATCCTTGATCTCTATCAAGGGTTTAAGCACCCCTTGCTTTTTCATCACGGCAGATTTTAAGGCCATAAGAATTGAAGTAAAGGGTTTAAACTGATAGCCCTCCGGTATGACCAAAGCGGGCAATTGGGTTCTCTTAATGATGCGTCCGGATACCTTCCCCAAATACTCTTCCTCCTGCACTGATGCAGTCTTAGGCTCCAGCACGATCAGGTCTATTTCTAAAACTTCACATACATGCTCCAAAATATCCACCACATCACCTTTGAAGGTTTTCAATTCAATCTCTACCCCTTTGGCATCCACTGTGGAAATGTGCTTTCTTAAAAACTCCTGTGATTTTCGTTCGATAATATCATCTACTTTGATAAGGGTTCCCGCTTTTGTATAAACATTATATATTTGAACCACATAGATTTTGGCACCAAATGCTTTGGCAAAGTCTACTGTGTACTGAAGATGGTTCGTAGCATTGGAAGAAGAACCTACAGGTACAAGAATGTGTTTCATGATGTCAGAAATAAAGGTATTGGACAAAAATAAGGTATTTAATATTAGGGCCGCTCAGACCAAGGATCTTGAAGCACTTATGAACATAACCAAAGCCTGTGCGCAGTTTATGATCTCCAAAGGCATCTATCAATGGAACGATCACTACCCCGATCGTGCTTCATTTCAAAGAGACATCCAGCGAAGGGAGCTTTACATTGCGGAAATCAATGGAACTCTTGCCGGGTGTATCTGCATCTCAAGCCTCAAGGACCCGGAATACCTACCCGTACAATGGCTCAGCCAAACAGAAAACAATCTTTACATTCACCGATTGGCAGTGCATCCTCATTTTCAAGGCCAGGGTTATGCCCGTAAGCTCATGGACTACGCAGAGGCGTGTGCGCAGCAAAAAGGTTTTGAATCGGTACGTCTTGATACGTTTTCGCAAAACAAACGAAATCAACTGTTTTATGAACTAAGAGGATACCAGAGGCTTGAGGACATCTACTTCCCCAAACAAAGCGAACACCCCTTTCACTGTTACGAATTACTATTGTGAGCAGCACCATTTCCTTTAAACATATCAATAAACTGGCGATACCGGCCTTGATCTCAGGAATTTCGGAGCCAATACTTTCCCTGACCGATGCAGCGATTATAGGGAACATGCCAGAAAATGCCACGCTGTCTTTAGCCGCAGTTGGGATTGTTACTACTTTTATCTCAATGCTCATCTGGGTGCTTGGGCAAACACGCAGTGCCATTTCATCAATTGTATCCCAATATGTGGGAGCCGGTAACCTCAAAGAGGTAAAAGACCTGCCCGCACAAGCAATTTTTATCATCACCTCCCTGAGCCTCTTAATTATTGCAGTAACATATCCGCTGGCAGTCCCAATTTTTAGACTGTATAATGCCTCTGAACAAATTCTGGAATACAGTGTTACCTATTACCACATAAGGGTTCTGGGCTTTCCTTTCACCCTCTTTACCATTGCTGTTTTTGGAACGTTCAGGGGGCTACAAAATACTTTTCATCCCATGATCATCGCTATTTCAGGTGCTGCTATCAATATCGTTCTCGATGTAATACTGGTCTACGGCATCACAGATCTTATACCAGCCATGAACATACGAGGGGCTGCATGGGCCAGTGTTATTGCCCAATTGGTAATGGCACTTCTTTCTGCCCGTTATCTGCTAACCAAAACCAGCATCCCGCTACGGTTTTCTTTTCCTTTTAACAAAGAGATCAACAAATTTTTGTTAATGATCCTCAATCTCTTTGTGCGTACCCTTGCTCTTAATATCGCCTTGTATTTCGCAACCAGTTTTGCTACCGCTTACGGGGAAAAGTATATTGCAGCTTACACCATTGCCATTAACCTATGGTTTCTGGGAGCATTCCTCATTGATGGCTATGCCAGTGCAGGAAACATTCTATCCGGAAGGCTCTTCGGCGCCAAGGACTTCAAAACCCTTTTAAAACTAAGTAACAGACTCATCATTTATGGTATCGCAGCAGGTACACTTATCTGCTTGTTCGGATTCCTATTCTATAAGCCTATCGGTAGGATTTTCACAAACGACCCGGAGGTTTTAAAAACATTTGGGAACGTCTTTTGGATGGTTCTTCTAATGCAGCCACTTTGTGCCATCGCTTTTATTTTTGACGGGGTATTTAAAGGCTTAGGATGGATGCGGTACCTTAGAAATCTACTGTTGTATTCAACGCTCCTAGTATTTATCCCTGTTTTATTGGTTACAGATTATTACGATCTAAAGCTAAAAGGGATCTTTACCGCCTTTACCTTTTGGATTTTGGCCAGAGGATTACCTCTGGTGATGAAATTCAGAAGAACCTTTACGGCACTCGCACAAAAGCCTTAACTTTGACCCAAATTAGCGACGCATGAATGGATTTCTAATGCTGCTGCAACAGGTGGACATTGATCAGAAACTGGAAGAAGCTCCTGATGCCAGTTACAGCATAGGGGTTTTTATAGGTACCATGCTCCCATTTGTGATTTTGGTGCTCCTTGCTTATGCCGTCTTCAGATACAATAAAAACAAACTAAACGATAACTAATGGGAAATACACTTTTTGCCATTTTAGCCCTGGCACTCATTGTTATATACATTGTAAATCGAAATAGAAAACGTTAAATGGGAAAGGTCAGAATAACAAAAATGTTTTCTTTTGAGGCCGGACATGCCCTTTATGGATATGACGGCAAATGCAAAAATTTGCACGGGCACAGCTATCACCTGGAAGTAACTGTGATTGGTACCCCCATAGTAGACACCTCCAATGTCAAGTATGGGATGGTGATCGATTTTGGAGATCTTAAAAAGATCGTTAAGGAGGATATTGTAGATGTGTTCGACCACTCGATGATCTTCAATAAAAACACCCCTCATATTGAAATGGCCAAGGAATTGATTGACCGTGGACATCATGTTTTATTAGTAGATTACCAACCTACCACCGAAATGATGATCATTGATTTTGCCGAGAAGATCAGGAAACGCCTTCCGGAGACCATTAGGTTACATTCCTTAAGACTTCAGGAAACAGCTACCAGTTATGCTGAATGGTATGCATCCGATAATGAATAAGATCCCCGACATAGATATCCCAAAGGGAAAAAAAGTATACTTTGCTTCCGATAATCACTTAGGGGCTCCAACTCATAACGACTCACGTCCCAGAGAAAAAAAGTTCCTTCAATGGCTGGATACAATCAAAGCGGATGCGGTAGCCCTTTTTTTAATGGGAGACCTCTTCGACTTTTGGTTTGAATATAAAACAGTGGTCCCTAAAGGATTTGTAAGAACACTCGGGAAGCTTGCAGAACTTGCCGACTCCGGATTACCCATTTATTACTTTGTTGGAAATCACGACCTTTGGATGAATGGTTATTTTGAAGACGAACTAGGCATTCCGGTTTTTCATTCGCCTCAGGAAGTACTCATGAACAACACGCTTTTCTTTGTTGGGCACGGTGACGGCCTGGGCCCTCATGACAAGGGCTATAAACGCATGAAAAAGGTGTTTACCAGTCCGTTTTTTCAGTGGTTGTTCCGATGGGTACATCCCGACATAGGCGTGCGTTTTGCCCAGTACCTCTCTGTTAAAAACCGTTTGATCTCAGGCGATGAGGATGCACAGTTTCTGGGTGAAGACAAAGAATGGCTGGCTGCTTACAGCCGTCGAAAACTAGCTGAAAAACACCGCGACTATTTTGTCTTTGGCCACAGACACCTCCCGCTGACTATAGATTTAGGGTCCGGGGCACAGTATATCAATCTCGGCGACTGGATCCAGTACTTTACGTATTTAGAATTTGATGGTAACAAGGCAGAGCTGAAAAAATTCTAGTCCAGCTCCAGAATATGATCTTCAATATCTCTCCGCAGATCTAAATTGCGTAGCGGTTTGTTTTTAAAGCCAATGGTCAAGACTGTGATCAGGGTCACGGTACCTCCCAATACTACTGCCAAAGGCGCCCCGAAGATTTTCGCTGCAATGCCGCTTTCCAAAGCTCCCAGTTCATTAGACGATCCCACAAACATCGAGTTCACGGCACCCACACGCCCCCGCATATCATCCGGTGTTTTTAACTGCAGAATCGTTTGCCGAATTACCATGGAGACTCCATCAAACACCCCGGAGATAAATAAGGCAATCACACTAAGCCACAATAATTTTGAAGCTCCGAAAATGATCATGGTGACTCCAAAACCAAAAACTGAGATCAATAGTTTCTTACCCGTGTTTTTAGTAATGGGTAAATAGGTGGTTGCCAGCATAGTGATGATGCTTCCTGAAGATAAAGCTGCATTTAATAAGCCGAAGCCTTTGGGACCTGCATCCAAAATATCCTTCGCGAATACCGCAAAAATGGCCACTGCCCCTCCAAACAAAACGGCGATCATGTCTAAAGTCAATGCACCAAGGATGACCTTATCTTTAAAGACAAAGCGAAGACCGGCCTTCAAGCTCTCCTTCACAGACTCATCGGTTTTTTTGTTGAGAATGGGTTTGCGTTTTACCTGTGTGATAAGGACTAAGGAGAGCATCACCAATCCAAAAATAATTCCAAGGGTATGGTGCACCCCGATCCAGGCGATAAAAAACCCACCGCACAAGGCTCCAAAAACACTAGCCCCTTTCCAGGTGCTACTGCTCCAGGTTGCCGCATTAGGATAAGCCTTTTTGGGAACCAGAAGAGCGATGAGTGAAAAAATAGTGGGGCCGAAAAAGGCTCGCAGCACTCCCCCAAAAAACACCAAACTGTAAATACCAATTAGAATGGCCTTGGTGGACCAGGTTGTTTCTATGTTTTCTGAGGTCAGCCAGAACAGTCCAAAACTTATCAATGAGAATAAAGCAATGCACAGGGCAAAGAGGTTTCGTTTTTCTTTTTTATCCACAATATGTCCGGCAAAGGGCGCCAGAAAAAAGGCGGGTAAAAATTCACATACGCCAATGATTCCCAGAGAAAGAGGGTCTTTGGTTAGGGCGTACACCTGCCATTCAATAACCACAAACTGCATGGACCAACCAAAAACCAACGCAAAGCGGACCAGAAGAAACACGTTGAATTCTCGAAATCGCAGGGCTGCATAGGGATCGTTTTTAGCCATAAGAAGCTTTTAGATCTTTTAGTTTTAATTGCACGGATACCTGTCCGTTCCAGTGATTTTCATCAACATTAAAAGCGATGTCAAAAGGTTTACCGTCTTGAATCAAGTGATATTTATCGCCCATATTAAACCCAATGCCTACTATTTGATCACTATCTGCCTGAACAGCAGTTAAACGCAGATGGGTTTTCTCCTCACCTACACATTTACCATAGCCAGTATCCCTTACGTTCTGGGACATAAAAACAGGGGTCATATTTCCTGGACCAAAAGGGGACATCTGCTTTACAATGCGCATAAAGCGTTGATTAACGACCCGCAAAGGAATCACCATATCTATCCCTAATTCCGGTGTCAAAAGCTTGGGATCAATAGTTTCCGAGACCACAGTCTCAAACTTACTTTTAAAGTTCTCGTACTGCTCAGGTAGTAGCGTTAAGCCTGCCGCATATTTATGGCCCCCAAACTGCTCTATATACTCCGAACAGGCTTCCAGGGCATTGTAAACATCAAAGCCTTTAACCGAGCGTGCAGAAGCTGCCAATTTATGACCGCTTTTGGTAAACACAACGGTGGGCCGATAGTAGGTCTCTGTCAATCGTGAAGCCACAATCCCTATCACCCCTTTGTGCCAGTTTTCATCATAAACCACAGTCGTTAGGCCCTCCTCTTCCTGATTCTTTTTGATTTGTTCGAGGGCTTCTTCAGTAATTCTCTGATCGGCTTCTCGCCTGTCTAGATTAAACTGATTGATATCCACCGCAAAATGAGCCGCCTGATTAAAATCGGTCTCCATGAGCAAAGCAACGGCGTGGTTACCATGCTTCATTCGACCTGCGGCATTGATGCGAGGGGCAATGATAAAAACCACGTCTGTGATGGTGAGCTCCGGCTTTTTCACCTCAGCGATAAGTGCTTTTATTCCGGGTCGGGGGTCAGTATTGATCAGCTTCAGACCATGATGGGCCAGAATGCGGTTCTCTCCCGCGATGGGGACAATGTCAGCCCCAATGGCAACGGCTACCAAATCCAAATATGGTCTTAAGTCCTCAGCGGGCTCACCATTATTGTGTGCAAGGGCTGATATAAGCTTGAACCCAACTCCGCACCCACAAAGTTCTTTAAAGGGGTAGTCACAATCATCGCGTTTTGGGTCCAGAACGGCAACAGCTTGTGGGATTTGGTCCCCCGGGCGGTGATGATCACAAATGATAAAATCGATGCCTTTCTCTCCGGCATATATCACCTTATCCAAAGCCTTAATACCACAATCCAGAGCAATAATTAGTGTAAATCCGTTGTCTTCTGCAAAATCGATGCCTTTAAAAGATATACCATAGCCCTCATCGTATCGATCCGGGATATAGGTGGCAATGTTGGTGCTTCGCGTTTGAAGGTAGGAGGCCATTAAGGCGACTGAGGTGGTTCCATCTACATCGTAATCCCCATAAACCAAAATGCGCTCGTTATTGGCTAAAGCCAATTGAATACGGGCTACCGCCAGATCCATATCCTTCATCAGGAATGGATCGTGTAACTGGTCCAATGAGGGTCTAAAAAAAGATCGCGCCTCATCAAAGGTATTGATCCCACGCTGGACCAAGAGAGTGGCCAAAACCAAATCGATCTGCAATTGCTCTTGCAACTGCCTCACTTGTTCTTCTTCCGGTAAAGCCTTTATGGTCCATCGCATATGTAACTATGAAAGGGGAAATTAGGTGTGTCTTACCGTACTCACATGGTACTTAATGTCGATACTGATCTCTGCAAACTTTCGGAACATGGCCATTACGCCACAGTACTTATCTACGGATAATTGAACTGCCTTTTCGCATTTGTCCTTCTTCAGGTCTGAACCATAAAAATGGTATTCCAGATTTACCTTTTTATAATACTTAGGGTGCTCATCCGTTAGCTCTCCCGTTACATCTATCTTAAAGTCGCTTATAGAGACCTTCATTTTCTCTAAAATGGAGATCACATCCAGGCCTGAGCAGCCGGCTAGGGAGGCCAGCATCATGGCCTTGGGGGATAATCCTTCGCGCTCCTTTCCTTCCACATCAGTGTCCATGGTCACGAATTTACCGCTGGGGTTATCCGATTCAAAGGTGAGGTCTCCCTTCCAATGTGTGGTAACTGTATTAAAAGTACTCATATGTTTCGTTTTTTAAATTGGATCAACAAGCCATAGGCAAAATCCTTAAAATGGGCTTATCTTGTTAAATCAAAAATACTATTAAAATCTCTATTATGGCACTTGTAACACCCTTATCCCCGGAACACGACCCTGAAACCAAAAAGCTGGCAGTATTCTTTAACGAGACCCTGGGCTTTTGTCCCAATTCTGTTTTGACCATGCAACGGAGGCCCGCCATTTCGAAGGCGTTTATCAATCTAAATAAAGCGGTAATGGCCAACGAAGGCCGTGTGACCTCGGCCTTAAAACGGATGATCGCCTGGGTAAGCAGCAATGCCACAGGCTGCCGTTATTGCCAGGCCCATGCCATTAGAGCAGCTGAGCGCTATGGTGCTGAGCAGGTACAATTAGATCATATCTGGGAATACCGCACTCATCCTGCCTTTTCAGAAGCTGAGCGTGCGGCTCTCGATTTTAGCCTGGCCGCCAGTCAGGTACCCAATGCGGTAACTGCCGAAATAAAAGAAGCCTTATACAAACACTGGAACGAAGGAGAGATCGTAGAGATGCTGGGGGTCATCTCCTTGTTTGGATACCTCAACCGCTGGAATGATTCCATGGGTACCGATATTGAAGATGGTGCAGTAGAAAGCGCTGAACAATATCTGAGTAAACACGGTTGGAACAAGGGAAAGCACAGTGGTGAAGTGTATTAGCTTTTTTTCTTAAATTAAGGATTCGTTAGACAAACCACAGACCCTTATGTGTAATTAACTCATTGAACCGGCATGAATACTCTTAGCGACTTTTTTAAAAGTACCCTTGGAACTAAAACACTTACGGTAATTATTGCTGTAGTTGTAATTGCCTTCATCGTACAAGTTATAAAAGGGCTTCTTCCACGGCATATTGCTGATACCAGCTCCAGATACCGAGCCAGAAAGTTTGTGAACATCTTAGGTTATGCTTGTGCTTTCGCTGTACTTCTTATCGTTTTTGGAAATCAGCTATCTACTCTTAATGTGGTACTTGGGGTAGCAGGCGCCGGTGTGGCTTTTGCGTTTCAGGAGGTGATCGCAAGTTTTGCCGGCTATCTGGTCTTGCATTCTTCCAGCTTTTTTAAGGTGGGTGATCGGGTGATGCTTGGTGGAATTAAAGGGGATGTCATTGACATTGGATTATTGCGGACCTCTTTAATGGAGACAGGTGCCTGGATAGATGGAGATCTGTACAATGGTCGCATTACAAAAGTGGCCAATAGCTTTATTTTTAAAGAACCCGTTCATAATTATTCAGGAGACTTTCCCTTTTTATGGGATGAAATAAAGGTACCCGTTAAAACAAATGGCGATGTTGAATATGCCAGAGAACAGTTTTCAAAAATCCTTAATGAAGTCCAGGGCGAATTTGCGGAAGAGGCGAAGGTTTACTGGGAGAAAATGACCGAACAATTTATGGTGGAAGACGCAAAGGTAGACCCTTTGGTACACATGGTTTTTGATGAGAACTGGATCACTTTTACCCTGAGATATGTGGTAGATTATAAACGTCGTCGCGGTATAAAAGATCGGATCTCCAGACGGGTCCTTAATGCGATCAACAATTCTCAGGGAAGATTAGAAGTAGCTTCTGCTGCCTTTGAAATCACAGCTTTTCCTAAACAATAGACCATTCACCCCCCCGGATGCAAGTGGCTTATAAGACCAAAACACTTCAGAAATATAAAATTTATGAAATCAGTACTTAGCTCCATTATTTTTAGTCTCTTTATCTTGGCTTCAGGCGCTGTAAACGCCTATCAACTCACCGGTTTAATACAGAAAGACAGTACTGAAGCAAAGCAAGTAGAAATGCCCGCTGACCCTCTGGGTCGGACTACACCTCGGGGTAGCGTTAATGGCTTTTTTAAATCCATTGCGGCCGATGATTATGTTCGGGCTTCGCAGTTCATTGATTTTTCTAAAACGGAGGTGATGGGTAAGGACTCCCTGATGATTTCCTATGTTCAGAAATTTGAAACACTTCTCGATAAATACGGATATATATTACCAGTCAGCATCATCAGTGACAACCCGGATGGTGCTTTGGACGATAAGTTGCCATTGAATCTGGAATCCATAGGCAGCCTTGCATTGGATGAGGTCAATCAACCGCTTTACCTGGAGTTAGACACTTCTTCTGATCCCAGCTTGTGGTTGATTTCAAGCCAGAGTATTGAAACGGTGATGACATTCATCGACGCCAATGAATCAATCTTTTCAACAGCCAACACCAGCACTGTTTTGTCGAATAGATGGAAAGGGGCTCCCATTTTCCACTGGCTGGCCATCATAGTTCTGGCAATTGTTTCATACTTCATGGCCTGGCTCATAACCTTCCTTATTCGATGGGTCATAAGGCTTAGCTGGAAAAACTTTAAACTCCTCAAGTACCACCGATTCCTTCAGTCTTTGCTGATTCCTCTGAGGTTGGTTATAGCGGTCACTATCTTACTAAATCTATCGAGATGGATCGGTCTTTCAATAGTTGTGCGCCAGGCTTTTGGGGTAGTTAACCTCATAGTCATTTGGATTGCTCTTTTTATGTTTATCTGGTTGTTAATTGACGCACTATCCAATTTTGGCGAAGAACGCCTTAGAGAAAATAATAGTTATGCTGGATTATCTGCTATTTCCTTTTTCAAAAATAGCGCCAAGTTTTCCCTTATCGTAATAGCGCTTCTCATTGGTTTTGACACCATAGGGTTTAATGTCACCGCCGGAATAGCTGCGCTTGGTGTGGGTGGTATTGCCCTTGCCTTAGGGGCTCAGAAAACCGTAGAAAATGTTGTGGGAGGCTTGTCGGTCGTCTTCGATCAACCGGTTAGCGTTGGTGATTTCTGTAGGTTTGGGGACACTCTTGGTACTGTAGAAAAAATAGGGATGCGATCTACTCGTATTCGTACCCTGGGAAGAACAGTGGTGACCATTCCCAATGCAGACTTCTCATCCCAACTCATTGAAAATTATGCCAAACGCGATCTGTTTTTATTTCATACCACACTTGGCCTCAGATATGAGACTTCCTCCGACCAAATGCGTTATATCTTGGTAGAACTAAGAAAAATACTTTATGCACACCCTAAGGTAAACCCCGATCCGGCAAGGGTTCGGTTTTTAGGATATGGAAGTGATTCTCTAAAAGTGGAGATCTTTGCCTACATCCACGCTGTAGACTGGAATGATTTTTTAGGTATACAGGAAGATATCAATCTAAGAATAGCCAGAGTGATAGAGGACAGTGGCAGTGGATTTGCCTTTCCTTCACAAACCATCTATCTTTCTAAAGATCAGGGGTTGTCTGAAACCAGAAAAGCAGAAGCAGAAGCCAAAGTTCAGGATTGGATTAAGTCTGGTGAACTCAATTTACCTGAGTTTGATAAGGGGGCCATCGATAACCTGCGAAATAGCCTAGACTATCCACAAAAACCAGGCAGTGATTAAAAATCCAATACTTGAGGGATTTAATTGATGGCAAAAACATCATTTATTGCTCATAGATGACCGAGCCCTCTTTAATGGTCTTTAAAACTCTTATGTCCTTTATTTTTTCTGGAGATACGTTCAACGGGTTCTTTTCAAGTATGACGAAGTCCGCTAGTTTACCCTCCTTTAAAGACCCTTTTAAACCCTCATCAAAATGCTCATAAGCCGCATTAATGGTGATGGCTTTGAGCGCCTGATAAGGTGTTGCCCGCTCCGTTTCACCAACGACCACTCCCGAACGAGATACTCTGTTAACCGCAGACCAAACCGTCATCATTGGGTTTAGAGGAGTCACCGTAGCATCGGAATGGTTGGTATATTTGATCCCCATTTGATCGGCGGTTGCAATTGGACTCAAAAAACGCGCCCTCTCTTCTCCCAAATTTTCCAGATGCACATCTCCCCAGAAATAAGCGTGATTGGTAAAAAATGAAGGCGACATTTTATACTCCACATAGGTTTCCAGTTGGTCAGGCCTCACAAATTGTGAGTGAATAATGACGGTTCGTCGGTTTTTGTCCAATGGCTGCTTAAGAGAATCGCAGGCGTTTTCATGTGCTTTAATGACCATGTCTATAGATGCATCTCCATTGCAGTGAATAAACAACTGATTGTCATTTTTATAGGCTACTAAAAATAAGTTATTCAGTGCCTCCTGATTAAGACTTGGCAGTCCTGTACAATGATGCACACAGCCTGCTACCGGGGTTAGGTAAGGTTCCGTAAAAAATGCCGTTTTACCTTGGGGAGAGCCATCGGCAATTATTTTGGTGCCCTGAGTTTTAAACCCATTTTGATACTGGTTAAATGTAAACGAGGAATCTTTCAGGTTGGTTTCCAGTTCGGTATAACCTGCCAAAGCGATAAGGTCTATCTTCAATTTTCCCTGCTCGGCTTGTTTTTTGTAAAAGTCGATCTTATGTCTGCCCACCAGGCCATCCTGTGCAGTGGTAATCCCGTTTTCGGCATAATGATCCTGTGTCGCCTCAAAAAAGTCGGCTGATTTCGAGTCTAAAATCTGCAGCATATTACCAACAAAAGGATACATAGCTGTTTCCTGCACCAATCCATTGGGTTCTTGCGTACCAGGGTATCGGTCTATATTGCCGCCTTCAGGGTTTTTACTTTCGGCGGTAACACCCATTTTTTTCAATGCCATACTATTGGCAACACCCATATGCCCGCTGGCATGATCGAGATAGACCGGATTGTTAGGTAAAACACTATCGATCTCTTTACTATTTGGATGGCGTTTCTCTACAAGCTGGTTGTCATCATAGCCCCAGGCAAAAATCCATTCCCCATCGGGAATATTCTTTTCGGCCTTATAGGCTTTTAATTTTTCAAGGATCTGAGGAATAGTGGTGACAGCACCTACAGGTGGCGGACTTAAATCCAACTGCCCCATGGTATTGGACACTTTTTCGAAATGACTATGAGGGTCTATAAAACCCGGTAAGAGGGTGGCTCCATCCAGATCGATCATCTTGGCCTTTTTAAAATCTTCCTTCATCTCCTCTAGTGGACCTATAGCAAAAATTTTACCGTCTTTTTCAGCAATGGCTTCAACGTAGTTGGGGTTTTCGGTTTCCATGGTAATAATATCCCCATTGAAATAAATACTGATATCCGAAGATTCCTCTGTTACTTCGGATTTACAGCTTGTCAATGCGGCCAAAAGAATGATGACGCCTAAAAACTTTGTTCTCATGATCTCAAATTAAATTTCGTTTATATTGGTGATACCGTTCAATCCGTCTTGATAAATGCCAGTACCTCATTTCCATCCGTATCCTTAAAAACTAAAAGCCGTTCATTGAAACCATAACTCTTAATTTTTGAGAGGGCAGTATTGTAGCGCTCTGGCAACGTCATATCCGGACACATTTTTCGGGTAGAGCCAATGCCGCCAATAGTAATGGCATCTTCAGAAAGGTCTTCTATCGTCCCAAAATAATTATTGCATCCGTCGCTGCCGAATATCCTCATCTCAGAGATATTCACCTCCAAACGAGGGGTTTCAACCATTCTGTTGATAGGATGACCATTTATACGCACGGCTATCCAGATGTCATTTAGTCGGATTGCATTTTTCGTCTTTTCCATTTTATTAAAAACCAGTTGTAGCTCCTTATTTTCATCAAATAAGGACATTTTGTTCTCTGCTACCGTATACCCCGCTGTTTGTCCCAGTGCCTTGAGAAAAGCATCCTCCATAGCCTGATCCTTACAAATCCTCAACGTGTTCAGCAGCTCAGCAAAACTAATGGTTTCAAGTCCTAAGGTCGCAATGGTTCCTCTGTAGCTATTGCATCCGCCGTTACCATTTACGGTCATCTCGGATAGCTGAATTGAAAGTGTAGGGCTAATGGTGTTTTGGCTCAATGGTTGGCCCACTACGCTATCCACTTCCCATTCACCATTCAATGCTGTTCTGGGGTCGGGTGTCTGTTCCAGCTCCTTGATCATTTCATAATGGATACTCGAGGCATCGGCAGGTACCGGCTCTTCTCGCTGGGTTTCTAAAACTTCAATTTTTTTTATGAGGCCTTCCTCAAATTGAAAGCCTTCGATAGTGGCATAAAAATTCTGCCATTTTGCATTTTTTAAGCCTGCTTCTTTGGAAATTAGAAGGCATTCGGATGACCCAGCACCGCTGTCACAGGTGGTTTTAAATCCGCTTACCCAATAGATAGTGGTCTTTTGTTTATTGGATGAACAGGATAAGAAGGTCAAAAGGACCCCTACAATTAAAACGGACTTTTTCATACCTCTTTCGACTTTGATTTACCTCTTCCTATGAGATACCCTACATAAAAAGGCAGTCCCAATACCACAATGAACAAAAGAATAAAATACAGTATTAAACTGCCCAGCATATCACCCACGCTATCAAAAACAGTTGTGATCCCCTCATCGACCAAAGTATCTGCCTTGGCGGTAAGTGCCAGTCGCTCCCGTTTGATCACCGAATCAAGAGCTACGCGTTCCCTGAGGAGCATTTCGTCGATAGATCGCACATCTGATGAAAGACTTTGCATGGCCGAACCTATCTCGTAATTAAGGCCTGCAAACAAAGGGCTAATGTTGGACCTAAATTCTATAATAGCGTCTTTTATAGTCTCTGGAGAATTTTCTGCAACCGTGATAAGGCGCTCAAACTGCCGGTCTATTTCTGCCATTTTAGCTTCAAAATCCATGGAATCAATGCCCTTTTCGCGTAGGATCATTTGCGCTTTCCAATTTAATCGCTTGCTGGAAGCGTCTGAATAGTATCCAAACCGATTGGTGGCATCGGCCACCACTTCGGATAAGGTTCCAACGGTCTGTACTGCAGTACTATCTGGAATACCTTTAAACCTTAAGTAGGATTCTCTAATGGATTTGTGTTTGAATTCCTGTTGTGACAATAAAGGGGTACTATGTGCGTAGTCCTCTACAAATTCCTTAATCTTCTGATATTCATCTTCTGGGAGTACACTAGCGGCAATTTTTTGTATCCCTTCTAAATTCTTGTTTACCGCATCCAGTGCTATAGGTTTGTAAGCTCCGAAAACTTGCTTCAACTTAGGGTTTTCAAGCGCTTGTTTCACCTCTAAAAAATAGGACCAGGTGTCCATCAGGGCAATTCTGGGTTCGGTTTGAAAACTCAACTTTCCTAATTCTTCGGAGGTTTGAATTTTCCAGTAAAGTGTATTTACTTGAATATCCTTGTCATTTATGGCTAACTTAGAAATGCTATCAGCCGCCAGCTCCACGCGATCCATGGCTATCTGTGCAAAATTCTGGGTTAGTAAACGTGTGTTTAACTCTCTTGTCGCCAAAGGCTTTTGTTCACTTTCAATTTTGACCAGGGAGCAAGAATTGATCAGTGCAATTAAAAATATAGCAAGTGGTAAAGAGAAACGTATTTTTAAACTAGAGTTCATGACGTATGGTTAAGTGTAATTCCATAAAACAAATGTGCACCTTAAATTAAAACAAAAAAATCAACTATCCATTTTGATTGAGAATATAAGGGTGAACCAAACTCTCTTAAAAGGTTTGCCTGGTATAGACCATTTTTAAACTGTCTTATTTAGGGTAAATTTATTAGAGTTATACACTTAACCAATCGTTGCTCATCCGTAATTTCAACAACTTTTTTTGTTTTATTTCTCCCTTGAATCCAGACTTCCCGGTCCACGTCCCTGATAACGCAAAGTCGCATCCACCGATTCCTTAATAGCGGTAAGGATGTCCTCTGGCTGGAAATTCAGGGCCTGCATAGATGGGAGTGGATCGATGTACAGGAGTTGATCTTCAATATCGAGCAGTCCTAAGGGGTCATAGGCACTTTCCATACCTGACGCCTGTAGTCGCTTAAGATTCTCAATGGCTTTTGCTCTGAAATATTCAGGTTTGCGCGGAATAATGTCGCATTCTACATTTAGTGCATTGGCAAAATATTGATAAATCTCCACATAAGTCAGGTTTATGTTTCCTATCGGGTAGCATTTATGCCCCTTGGAGTATAGTGCTGCATGTGCTGCTGCCAAGCCCACCTGATTCATGGTAATACAGGCAGTACCACCGGCGTGCACAGCAAGGCTTCCGCTACTGTTTTTTATAGCATCCATATAAAATCCCCACAAGGTGCCTCTTCCGGGTGCAGCCCCGAAGATGTAAGGCAATTCTAAGACTGCAACACTGAGATGCTCTCCGGCGTGTTCAAAGGCCGCTTTGGTTTGTTCGATTCGTGAGCGCACATATGCAGATTTTGCAGGTATGTTGAGATCTGGATATACGCGGTGCATCGCCGTGTAGTAGGATCCTAAAATAATGAGCCTACTCGCTCCCACGGCTCGCATCGCATTGATAATGTGTGGTATTGGTTTCACATTTGCGTCACGAAAGCCATTAATGGCCGGTCTGGGAAACATATTTCTACCATCGGCACCTGCAGCATGGATGACGGTGTTTACACCCTTAAAATGCCTTTGAATCTCCTCTTCGGATGCTTTCTCCACATCGCACTCGATATAGTGCGTCCCAATGGGCAAATAACCTTCTTCAGGTGGCGTACCTATACCAATAATGCTCAGTTCATGGCCTTCAGAAGCAAGGTGCTTTAAAATGAAATGCCCAAGCTGCCCGGCACCACCAATAGTTAGTACATGCATACGTATAGAACTTTTATTTTAACTTTTGAGTTCTTAGTGATCAATTCCTTCCTCTTATTTTAAAATCAAATATTGATATACTATAACAACCTCTTTAATCGAAATATCTGAGGTTTAAGATGTCTTTTTTGAAACGATATCTTTAACAGTCAAATAGTTGACAACTGCGGCCACGATCCCTGCAATAATTCCAGCCCAAATTGCTGCAGCCACAGGGGTGATGGTCACAGGACCAACAAAGCGCTGCCAAAGGACTCCTATGGTAACCACTATGCCAAACGTCGCAAAAGCATACCAAAGTGATTTCACAAAATACTTAGGGAAATACTTGGGTTTTTCAGGAATTTTAGTGGTCGCATAGGCAACCCCAGAAAGAATAAAGGCGAGACTGACTGCTAAGGGAACCGCTCCGGAGAACAAGGTGTGTTGTTCTGAAGAAATGAGATTGTCAGTTACTAGTACTTCATCCAGGTTTCTTACCTGAAACCAGTTGATTATGCCATTGATTATCGCATTGATAACTCCACCGGTGAGAGCCCCTTTGTTAATTTCTTTTTGAGTCATCCTTCTAAGATTTTGAGTTGATATTTTATCCTGATCCCGAAAAGGAATCAGATCACAGTTAATTAGTAAAACATAAATAAGCTGAACTGAAGGGTTTGCCAAGGTTTACTATCTGGCAGGTTATTTGTGACGGCATTTTGTGGTACTGCATGGGAGAATACTGTTTGCAATAAAAAGTGGCGATTGATAAAGTATCTTAAGTTGAGCGTGTATTCCTGACCAAAATCCCGAGCCGTTAGGTTTGATATTGGCGCCAGGCCTCCCAAATTATTAAGTTCATCACCTCTTAGAAAAAAGGCGTCCATTGCCAGCTGCCATTTTTCAGATAAGCTACCTTTCAATTCAATGCGGTGAGAAATAATATTACCGTTACCAACTATTTTCCGAAAATTAATCCCTTGTACCCAGTTACCAAGTCCGCTGGAAAGCAAAGGGTCATAGCGTTCATAGGTGCTTGTTGTTGGATCATCACCCTGCATGAAGGCATATCTGTAATACAATGAAGGTTTAAACTTTATATCGTTGCGCTGAATACCACCACCAGCATACCACCCATAAGCGCGCATTCCAGTTTTGGTTTCATAAGCAAATTCTGATTTGAGGAATAAACCCTCATTTAAAATATTGTTCACCCAAACTTTAGGGTTAATAACCCATAAACCCTTTTTACTTATAGATTCTCCGTTTGGTAAACGATACTGGCCCAAACCATTGGTGCGCTGAAGGACGGTTAAATTAAGATCAAAGTTCTTTGAATCGTTATAGCCAATGGTAGCACCAGTGTAATTGGTATTGGTTTGAGATTCTCTGAATAACTCCTGGGGCTCGACAAAGAAGCCTCTTATAGTCCATTTATTAGAGGTGTAAGTAGCCAGAGCAGTTTTTTGAAATGCTGTACGCGCATTTAAATACACACTACCGCGATCACCTGCATTGGCGGAGCCTGCAAATTTTGAAAATAGAAAGCCATCATTAAGCTGGAAAAAATTTCTACCAACAGAAATGTCGAGTTTACCGATATTGTTTTTTCCTAGTCTGGGCACTAAAATACCTGCATAGGCACGCTCAAAATCGGCAAATACAGTTGAACCACTTGAAAACAGGTCATTTCCGATCCTTGTCGTGAACATGGCCGACAGGGCACCATAAACGTATATATCCGTACTTCCAAGTTCCGAAATCCCGCCGACGCCTGGTTCTAAATACGCTTCGGTCCAATAGGTGGCACCAAAATCAGCAGGTTTGTCTGCTATGGGGTTTCCTTGCGTAAAAGCAGCTCCTTCACCAAAGAAGCCATTGTTATCCAGAAAAGCACCCAGCCCACCATTGAAGATAAAGGTTAGTTCCGATTGTTCGTCTTCATACAGTAAAGGGAGTTCTTTCCAGTCTCCGGACGCCATTAAGCCTTTAGTTTTTGTGCCTTCATCGCCAGTCCCCACCGTAATATACCAGCGTATGGTCAAAGGTCCGTAAAAGGCATCATTAAAGGTCTTGTAAGTAGCACCCACAACCTCTTCTCTGGCCAACATCAACTTCTTAGTTTGCTTATAGTCCAAAGGATGAAAGGGGCCTTTGTTTTTTAAATGAAAATAATCGATAAAATCTTCATATTCTTTTTCCTTCAGTATTCGTGTAACACCATCTTCAATAACATAAATTTCTACAAGCTGAATGGGTAATCCTTCTGCTTGAACCGGTGGTATTTCCACCAATGACTGGCCAAAATGAGCCTGACTAACTATAAGAAAAATAAAAGTGCCAATGAGTCTTCGCATAATTGTCTGATTGAGTAGTTAACTGGTATAATTATTTGTCTTCTTTTTTTAATAATTATTCACTGTGGTCAACAAGGCCGTTTTGCGTCTAGCCCATCTCCGATGTGTAATGAAATATTAGTAAGTGGTAGTGCCGCAATCCACCACAACTATGGCGCCCGTCATAGCAGAGGAGGCATCCGACAGCAGAAAACAAGCCACTTCTGCTTGTTCTTCCGGTGTTTGGTTCCGTTTGAGGGCCCCCATCATTTTAGATGGCATCTTATCATTGGGATACGCTTTTCTAAATGCAGTCACGTCTTCGATTGCCTGATCCAACATTTTGGTCTCTGTGGCACCGGGTCCTTGGAAGTTGACCCGAATACCATGTTGCCCATATTCTACAGCCAATGATTTAGCCATCCCGGCCAATGCGTGTTTACTGGAGACGTATGCAACCATGTGACCCACACCCGTAACTCCGGCCATAGAGCCATTGATTACAAGATTACCTCCTTTGCCCTGCTTCATGAATTGTTGCATTACCGCTTTGCAGAAGTAAAAAGTACCGGTGATGTTGGTATCAACCACCTTATGCCAAGTGTTCTCGTCAAATTCATGCGTATATGTGGGTGCATGAGCAACACCTGCATTACTGTAGGCTAGATCGAGCGAGCCATAAGCCTCAACAGTGGCCTGCACGGCACGTTCCACCTGATCCTGATGACGCACATCACAAATGATCCAACGGCACTCACCACCAGATGCATTAATTTCATCAGCCGTTCTTTGGAGTGTTTCTTCGTTTAAGGAGGCAATGAAAATTCGTGCTCCTCGCTGGGCCGCTAATTTTGCCGTAGCAGCCCCAATGCCAGTATCGCCACCAGTAATGAGAAGTGATTTTCCATTAAA